>CAOJVB010000034.1 GCA_948444845.1 uncultured Clostridiaceae bacterium
AAAAATATAAAAAAATTCTCAAAAAAAGTGTCCAAAAACTTGACATAGATCCAATCCATGTCTGACGCATATTGTTTTACATCAACTGTTGCTATATATTCGTCGCATACTGCTACTTGCATATTATACGCTGGTAAAAGTTGGTCATTTCCCATATAATCCTTTTTTACTCTCATAAATGTTTCACTGTTATCTGTCTTTGAATAACTTCCTCTTTTTTCTCCACATATTTCTATGTGCTTTGCATATCCTATTAACTTTTCTTTATATTCTTTTAAAGTTTCATATTTTCTTTGGTATGTACTCTTTCTGTATCCTCTTCCATGTACAAATTTACTTTCATCAATATTTAATTGTTTTTTATATTCATTTAAAATTTCTTCAATATATTCTATTGCATATTCTGTACGTATTTCAAACTTTATTCCTAATAGAGATAAATCTTCGCTATTCATCTTTTCTATTATTTCAGATACTTTTTCAAAAGTTTTATCCCTATTTGTAATACATGATTTTTTCCATACCCATGTATATTTATTAGCATTTGCTTCGATTTTGGTTCCATCAATATATGTATGGCTAAGATCTACATTATCTTTTTCAAATATAACTTTATTTATTGCAATAAAAATATCTTCAATTGAATCTTTTAAATCCTCTCTAATAAAATTTCCTATTGTTGCAAATGTTGGTGCTTTCATATCATCTAAGAGCCACATATATCTTATATCTGTTTTACACGATTTTTCTATTCCTCTTAGTGATAAATAGCCATTTTCCATAAATGAAAATAGTATAACTTTAAGTAAATTTGTACGATTATATCTTGGACGACCTGTTTTGCAACCTTTCTTTGCAAAATATGAATTTAAGTCAATACAATCAACAATTTCACAAAAACTATATACTGGATCAGAAATTTCTATAATTTTTTCAATTTCTAGTGGTAATTTTAATTGTTTTGGTTTATAATAGTTATTGGTATTGATTAGTTTTTTCATGTAATAATTATACCATAAACGCCCTAATTTTCAATGATTATGGCGTTTTTCTAATGGACTTTTTTTACAGCCCCTTTATTATAGAATTTTATACTTTTTCTAACTTTTTTTAAATTCTTACAAAACTACTAAATTCAGAATTCTTTATGTACATATTTAACAAACAAATTTCCAAAAAACTATATACAAAAAATAAACTAAATGATATACTAACAAAAGTTAGGTAACGAACGTTATTTAAAAAGGAGTTGATAAGAAAATGCCACCAAGAACCATATTTGAAAAAGAGCAGGTGCTTAACATAGCCTATAACATAGTAGAAAAAGAAGGCTTTGAAGGACTAAATGCTCGTAAAATTGCTAAGGCGCTAAATGCTTCTGTTCATCCAATTTTTAAGCATTTTAAAGATATGGAAGAACTAAAAAAGGCAGTGTATGAAAAAATATATGCAAAATATCAAGAATATATGTTGAAGGGTGCAACTGAAGAAAATGCCTATAAGAAAATGGGACTATCGTACATTAAATTTGCAAAAGATTACCCAGAATTTTTCAAAATTATATTTATGCAAAAAACAAATCTTAATGCAGAAAATTTTATAATGGCAGATAATGTTGGGGATGATGTAATAAGGAAAGGTCAAATATTAACAGGGCTTTCATTTGAAGAACAAAAGAAATTTCATGTAAAAGTATGGATATTTACACATGGAATAGCATGCTTAGTTGCCACAAATACAGTAGAGTTTTCAGATGAGGAAATAGAAGGATTACTAACAGAGAGTGTAAAACAATTAATAATAGGATATAAGAGTAAATAGAAATTACGCATCTTCGAAGAAATTGCTTAAACAAATTGTAGGGGTCGCCGCCTTCAAAGAAACAACCATAGGAATTTAAAATAATCCACCTTATGCATTTATATATATTAAAATAAAAATCGAACCCTCCAAGACAAGGGGTATTCAACTGCCGAGGGTGGGCTGTCGGGCTTCAATTTTGATTTTAATATATATAAACACATAAGGTTACTCTACAAATTGTTATTTGGCAATTTTTTGAATGGTAATTTAGAAAAAAGTAAATGGGAGGTTACTGACCAGACTATAATATAGTAGTAACTAGCGTGAATGTAGTAATATATTTATTTTTGCAATGAAGACCCGACAGCCCGCAGATCGCGGGGGAATACCCCTTGTCTTGGAGGGCGAAATGGAAAAAATAAATATATTACTACATGGAAGCGGACTATAAATACAATAATCTGAACAGTAACAATAGAAAGGAAAATAAAAAAATGAATAATGTTATAGAAGTCAAAAATTTAACCAAAGAATATAAAACTTTAAAAGCTATAGATGATGTGTCTTTTGAAGTACGTGAAGGAGAAATATTAGGTTTACTTCGGACCTAATGGAAGTGGAAAAACTACCACCATAAATTGTATATTATCCTTATTAAAATTCAGCAAAGGAAGTATACAAATATTTGGAAAAGAAATGAAACCAAATTCTTATGACATAAAAAGAAATATAGGAGTAATATTCCAAGAAGTAGCAGTATTTGAAGAATTAACAGTATATGAAAATATAGACTATTTTTGTGGACTTTATATAAAAGATAAAGCTACTAGAAAGCAATACATAGATGAAGCTATTAAACTAGTAAGCTTAGAAGAGTTTAAAAAGTTCTACCCAAAACAACTATCAGGAGGATTACTACGAAGATTAAACATAGCTTGTGGAATTGCACATAAACCAAAACTAATATTTTTAGATGAACCAACAGTAGCAGTAGATCCACAAAGTAGAAATAATATATTAGATGGAATAAAGAAATTAAGAGAAGCTGGAGCAACTATAGTGTATACAACTCACTATATGGAAGAAGTAGAAATTTTATGTGATAGAATTATTATTTTAGATAAAGGAAAAATAATTGCAAGTGGAACAGCAGATGAGCTTAAGAAAAAAGCTAGAATAGAAGAGAAAGTTACAGTAGAAGTTAACAACCTAAAAGAAGAACAAATTGATAAAATAAAAAATCTACAAAATGTAGAAGAAGTTAAATATAATGTAAACAACTTAATTATTACATATAAACAAGGAGAAAACAATTTAGGAGAATTAACAAATCATTTGAAAAAAGAAGAAATAAAATACAATAAAATCTATTCAGAAAGACCAACTCTAAATGATGTATTCTTAGAATTAACAGGAAAGGAGCTTAGAGATTAATGTTTATACATAATTTTAAGTATACCTTAAAAACACTATTTGGAAACAAAATACTAATATTTTGGACCTTTGCATTTCCAATTATAATGGCAACATTTTTCAACTTAGCATTTTCAAATATAGAAAATAGTGAAAAATTAAGTATTATTGATATAGCAATAGTAGAAAGTGAAGAATTTAAAAATAACGAAATATTAAAGCAATCTTTTGAAGCTTTAAGTGATGAAGAAAATGAAGATAGACTATTTTCTTTAAAATATGTAGAAGAAACAAAGGCAAAAGAACTATTAGAAAATGACGAAATAACAGGATATTTAAAACTAGAAGAAAATACGCCTAAAATAGTAATAAAATCAAATGGAATAAATGCAACTATATTAAAATATGTTACAGAAGAAATAAACCAAACAAGTAAAGTAGTAGAAGATTTAGCAAATGGTAAAATAGTAGAAGCACATATGCAAGGAAAAACGCAAATTGACTACGAAAAAATATATAAAGAAGCATTAGAAATAGCAATGAAAGATGATGTGAAATTAAAAAATATATCAAATGCAAATTTAAGTTATACTATGATAGAATTTTACACATTAATAGCTATGACATGCCTATATGGTGGAATATTAGCAATGACAGCGATAAATAATAGTTTAGCCAATATGGGAAATGTAGGAAAAAGAACAGCAGTAGCACCAATTAGCAAAGGAAAACTAATAATTTCTAGTGTTTTTGCAAGTTATATAACACAATTAATTGGAATTAGTTTGTTATTTATCTATACAATATTTATATTAAAAGTAGACTATGGAAATAATTTGCCTTTAATAGTATTATTAACTTTAGCAGGAAGTTTAGCAGGATTATCACTTGGCTTAGTAGTTGCAACAACTCTAAAAACAAACGAAAACGTAAAAACAGGAATATTACTTGCAGTTACAATGTTTGGTTGTTTCTTATCTGGAATGATGGGGATAACAATGAAATATATAGTAGATAAAAACGTACCAATTATAAATAAATTAAACCCTGCAAGTATGATAACAGATGGATTATATTCTTTATATTATTATGATACTTTTAGTAGATATTATATAAATGTTATAAGTCTACTTATATTTAGTAGCATTATGATAGCAATATCAATTGTACAATTAAGAAAACAAAAATTTGAGACATTGTAAAAACAAAGTTCCATTGGGGACGTTTCCAAATGGGAAATCTGTCCCAAATGGGAAGGGAAAGGAAAAAAATGACAGTATTTAAAACATTTTTAAAAATATTAAATAAAAATAAATTTGTTGTACTTTTATATACAATAATATTACTAGTATTTGGCGTATTCAATATGTCAACAAGCGAAAATAATACAAACTTCATAGCAGTTAAACCAGATATTTTAATAATAAATAAAGATCAAGAAATAGGCTTAACTAAAAATTTAATAGAGTATATAAAAGACAATTCAAATATAATAGATATAAAATTAGAAGAAGATAGCATTAATGATGCATTATTTTATAGAGATGTAAATTACATTATATACATACCAGAAAATTATAGGCAAATGGTATTAAATAGTGAAACACCAGAAATACAAATAAAAAGTACAGGAGACTACCAATCAAGTTATGCAGAAATGCTACTTTCAAGATATATAAAAATACAAAATATATATTTAAATGAGATAGGTAGTGAAGTGGAGTTAATAGAAAAAATAAACAATACTTTAGAAAATGAAACACAAATAGAAGTTACATCAAAGTTAGATACAAACAGCTTATCAAAAGCAAGCTTTTATTATAATTTTGCAAGTTATAGTATTCTAGCAGGAGCAATATATGTAATATGCTTAATATTATCAAGTTTTAATGAAAAAAGTATAAGAAAAAGAATTATTATAAGTAGTATGAATTATAAAAAACATAATAGAATATTATTACTTTCAAATGGTCTATTTGCAACAATGTTATGGTTATTTTATGTGTTAATAAGTTTTGCAATAGTAGGAAAAGCAATGTTTAGCATAGCACGGACTAATATATATAGTAAATTCATTTATATTTACAATGTGTGCTTTAACAATAGCATTTTTAATAGCAACAATAATAAACAACAAAAACGCAATAAATGGAATAGTAAATGTAATAGCACTAGGTTCAAGCTTCTTATGTGGAGCATTTGTACCAGTAGAATGGCTACCAAAAAGTGTTCTAACAGTAGCACACATTATACCAACATATTGGTACATTCAAACCAACGAACTATTAAAAACAATAGAAGTATTCAACATAGAAACTTTAATGCCAGTATTTATTAATATGGGAGTAATTGTTTTATTTAGTTTACTATTTATTACTCTAACTAATATCTTTTCAAAGAAGAAAAGAAGAATAGGGTAAACAAATGGATTTTTGACAATACCTCAAAAAAATGGTATAATATAGACATAATACGGTTGGAAGATTATTGTAAAATTTACAACATCTTATACAGAAAGGGTAGGTAACATCATGAAAAACAGAGAAATTGGTCATATTATATCAAAAGGAGGTAAGGTAGAAGACATACAGAAAGTAGTTCCAAATTTTCCTGATAATCCAACAAAAGAAACTTTTATCGAATTGGGTTATGCAGAATCTACTGCTAAGCGGTACATTTATTTATTAAGTCAGAACAACGCTAAGAAAGCACCAAAAAAAGCAGAGAGTTGTGTTAAAGTACAGACAGATGACCTGATGAATTTAGTTCAATCTGATAATGCTAATTATGATAATATATTAGTTGATACATGTGCTTTAACATCTGAACAAGGCAGAAATGTAATAGATAATGCTAAGCAGGTAACATTTATATTTGCAACATTGGAGGAAATGGACAAAAAGAAAAAGAATAGCACAAAGTCCTTGACTGAAAATATAAAAGAATATACTTCTAAAATATTGACTTCTCCTGACAAATATATGTTATCAAGGTTCAGCGGATATTCCGGCGAGCAATATGTTGATAACATATTGTTGCAATATTTACAAATACTGCCTAAGCAAATCAGACCCACATTGCTAACAGCTGATAGAAACTTAGCAGCTAAAGCAGCCGCTTTCGAGTTAAATTATATTTTTGTAGAGCAAAATGGAAATGCAAAACCTAATAAAAAACTTGGCCATGGTATTTTTATATCTAAAAGAAATGATGAACTTTACATTTTTAATAAGGGAACTTTTAAATTTGAAATTCATCGTGATGGAAATATAATACCATGTGCAACTAAAGTAGAAATTAAGGTTCAACATGGAGATGTTCTACATGTATATGAAAAAAAGAATTCTAATACCATAGAGCACATCATAAGTATATGATTAAATTTCTATAACAAATCATTTCTACCAAACGGAAAACTAATAATTATAGTTTTCCGTTTTTCTCTTTTTATAGAAAATTAATTAAAATAAGTTATACAAGTATTGAAATTTATAAATCTTTGATATATATTATACTATGTTCAAGAATGAAAAGGAGAAATGTAAAGTGTTTTTATTAATTATATTAATAATAGTTGGATTCATCCTACTTATAGTAGGAGCAGATATGTTAGTGAATGGAGCAAGTGGAGTAGCTAAAAAGTTTCACATACCAGAAATAATAATAGGGCTTACAATTGTTTCTATAGGAACATCTATGCCAGAGTTATTTGTAAGTATAACTTCTGCAATAGATGGTTATTCAGATATGGCAATAGGAAATGTTGTTGGAAGTAATTTGTGTAATTTATTATTAATTTTAGGATTAGCAAGTATTTTGAGACCAGTTAAGTTTCAAAAAGAAACAATAAAATATGAAATCCCAATGTGCTTAATATTTACAATAATACTTATGATATTTGCAAACACTGGGAGTACAATATCGAAAATAGAAGCAATAGGCTTACTAATATTATTTGGTGTATTCATTTGCTATACTATATTTATGGCAAAAAAACAAAGTATGAATAATGCATTAGTTGAATTAGAAAAAGAGAACAAGAAACAAAATAGTATAGTAAAAAACATAATATTTATAATATTAGGAATTATAGGTTTGAAAATAGGAGGAGATTTAGCAGTAAATAATGCAGTAAATGTTGCAAAAATTGTAGGCTTAAGTGAAAAAATAATAAGTTTAACAATACTTGCAATAGGGACAAGCCTTCCAGAACTTGTAACAAGTGTAGTAGCAGCATTAAAAGGAGATAGTGACATAGCAATAGGTAATATAATAGGTTCAAACATATTTAATATATTACTAATACTAGGAACTTCAGCAATAATAAAACCTATTACATATAATATGTCATACAATTTTGATTTAGCTCTTTTAGTTGTCTCAATAATAATATTAGCAATATTTCCATATATACCACCTAAAAAGGAGATGAGCAGGTTAAACGGAGTATTATATTGCTTAATGTATGCTTCGTATATAGGAATGCTATTTATGAAATAATTAAATATCAACATAAAAATAAGATGCTAAGTAACAGCATCTTATTTTTATTTGCATAAAACGACATAAAAATTGAATTTAAAGTTGCTTAAAATAAATTTAAGTATTATAATTAAATCAGAAAAAATAGAAATGAATTAATTTAAACTAAATATTAAAGTTTCCTTACAAAAAACTTACAAAATATTAATTTTTCTGTAAAGAGATTTTAATATTCATGATATATAATTATATTGGACAAGTATTATACGAAAGGATAAAATTGAATGGAAGAACAAAATAGAAAAAGAACAATAAGGTTTAATAAAAGGATAATAAGAAGGAATATATTAATAATGGCTACAGTCATATTAGTAGTTTTTGTAATTATAAAATTCATTATTCCTAAAAAGGAAACTACGAGTAATACAAATACAGTTGAAGTAGCAAAAGTTTCAAAAACAAATATAGAAGAGAATAATAATATTATTGCAAAAGAGCAATTAGATTGGAAACTTACCCTTGTGAATCAGGCCAATAAATTACCAGAAAATTATGAAATGAAATTATCAAATATTGACCAATATAGAAAATTTGATAGTAGAGCAATACAATATTTACAAGATATGATAGAAGACATGAGAGAAGATGGAGTGCGTAATATATGGGTGCAATCATCATATAGAAGTGTAGAAGAACAAGAAGTAGTATATAATAATAAAGTTAAATACTATAAAGAACAAGACAAAACACAGAAAGAAGCAGAAAGACTTACAGAAGAAACAATTAATAAACCAGGACATAGCGAACATAGTTTAGGCTTAGCAGTAGACTTTAACTATGTCAATGGTGAATTTGAAGAAACTAAAGCATTCAAGTGGTTAAAAGAGAATGGAGAAGACTATGGCTTTATTTTAAGATATCCAAAAGAAAAAGAAAATATTACAAAGGTAACCTATGAACCATGGCATTGGAGATATGTAGGAAAAGAAAATGCTAAAAAGATAAATGAATTAGGAATGTGTTTAGAAGAATATGTAGAAGAGATAAAATAAAAAAGGAAATGAGAAAGCATGAAATTAAAAAATAAATACCTAATAGAGCAATTAAATCAAGAAATTTCAATACATAATGCAATAGAGCAAGAACAAATACCATTAATAGACTTAAAAAATCCTGAAATTAGAGAAGAAGAGTTATTAAAGTTTAATAGTTTATATATTGAAATCGATGATAATGTTCCTTTAGAAAGTATAGATGACTATCTTACTGAATTGTCTAAAATACTTAAAGTTGTTAATATAGAACAATGTGGAATTGATTTAAAATATGACAAACCAATAAAATTAAATACCGACTTTATTCAATCAATTAATAAGAATGTTAAATTCCTAACAATAAGTGGTGTTAATTTATCTAATTTTGAAAGTAAGGAATTTAATCAATTTGAAAATTTAGAAGTACTAGAATTGGATAGAGCAAATATAAAAGATGTTAACTTTATTAAAAATATAGATAAAAGAATAAAGATAGATTTAGGCAAAAACCCTATAAGTCAAGTTATTTCTAAAGAATTAATTACAGAAATAGAAAGTAGAAATAGTAATGGACAATTACGAATAGCGTTGAATGATTGCCCAATATATATTCCTATAGTAATGGCGACACTTAGTAAAAATGTTAAGTTGTATAATTGTGATATAAATAAAGAAAATATTGGCCAATATGTTAAAATTTTTAATAAATATAATTGCCAAGTAAATGTAACAATAGAACAATTAGAATTATTAGAGCAAATATCTGATAGAGTAACATTTCCAATTGGAGTAATTGCAATGACTTCAAAAGAAATAACAAATGATTTTTTAAAGCAGCGCCCAAATATACAACAAATTCAAATTAAATATAGTGAAGAGGAAAAAGCAGGGTATGCAAAAGAGCCATATACAAGAGAAGAGTTTGAAAAAATAAGAGAAGAAATTAACCGAATTAAAAGTGAAATAGTAATTCCAGATGAATTTGATGAAAATAGAGAAAAAAAGATTTTTATGCAAGTATATAGACTATTAGGAAATAAAATTAGCTATAACTTTTTTGCTATTGCAGAAGAAAATGAAGATGATGAAGAATTACAAAAAGTATGCAGGAATTTATATGGAGGACTAGTAGATAACGAAACAGTTTGTGCAGGATATGCAATTATACTAAAAGCTATATTAGAAGAATTTGATATAGAATGTAAATATATCCCAAGAGACGCCGATAAAAATCACGAAGATTATACAGAAGAAATGGATGATAAAGGCCATTCATGGAACCTTGTTAAATTAGATGGGAAAGAATATTATTGTGACTTAACATGGGATGCAGATGATATAAAAATGGAAAGATATCCACTTAAATATTGCCTAACTGATTCTGAAACATTTGGTCATGAAATATATAACTGTCCAATAATAGAAAATAGTTTATGTTATGCAGAACAATTAAGACTAATGGGCTTTGATGAACAAGAAATTTATGATATATTCTGTAATATGATGAATGAAGAATATGATGAATATATTAATGAAGATGAAAATGAGGAATATACAAAAGAAGAATTAGAATATAACAAAGAATATTTAGAAAGATTATTAAGCAGTTTTGTTTCTAGCACGTCTTCAGATATTAAAAATTCCGATTTTTATGAAATAGATAGAGCTTTTGAAGAGAAGGAGAACAATTTAGAGTATGATAAATAAAATAAGTTCAAAAACATGTAGTGAAATTTATTATATATTAACTGAATTAAAACAATTTAATAAACTACCACAAGAAAAGCAAAAATATATTGTAAAAAATAAGGATAATAACTATAAATTTAAGTTTAATAAAAATATTCCATTACAGTTTCAAGTAAAAAGTAAAGAGACTAGAATTGTGTTATCCTATTTATTTTTAAAATATATTAATAAGGATGAAAAGTTAAAAAAATTTGCTTTAAATAATTACAAAAATAATGAACAGAGTTATCAAGAAGAACTACAGAAAAAATATAATTATGATAATCTTTTTAAAAATAGGCAAATTAGCAATGCAATGAAAGAAGAAAATACTGAAAATGAAGAAGCCTTAATAGAAATAAAAGATAATATTATTACTAGAATTATAAAAAAAATTAGAAGTGTTTTTAAGAAAAGGAATAACTAATATTTTAAGAGAGATAATAAAAACCTTACATGCACCTAAGCCTATGTAAGGTTTAAAAATTATAAAGTCAATAAGAAGGGAGGAATATGTTAGTTAAAAAAATAACATATGGATAAAAATGGCAACTACAAATGAATATATAGAATATGTATGTGAACAAATAAATGGAATTGGCGAAATTAGATATAAAAAGATGTTTGGAGAATTCATGGTATATGTTAATGACAAGCCAGTTATTATAGTTTGTGATAACAATGCCTTTGTGAAAAAATTAGACTGTATAGAAGAAATGATGAAAGATGCAAAACTAGGGTATCCATACAAAGGAGCAAAAGAACATTATATACTAGATATAGATAATTCTGATTTTTGCAAAAACATTGTGAGTAAAATAGAAGAAGTAACACCTGTGCCAAAACCTAAGAAAAAGAAATAAAATATAGAGTACTTTCCTAGTATAAACTAAAGTAAGTTTAAAAGTAATATTTTGTTACTTTTAAACTTACTTTAGTTTTATTGTATTTTTTATAAAAATATATGTCATAATTATAATATAAATCATTATTTAACAATAATTAAAGGAGGAATGTAAATGTGTACAGCAGTAACATATAAAACAAAAGATTTTTATTTTGGACGTACATTAGATTATGACTTTTCTTATGGAGAAGAAGTAACAATAACTCCCAGAAATTATCCATTTCATTTTATAGAAGAAGGGGATATAGACAATCATTATGCAATAATTGGTATGGCTTATGTAACAGAAAATTATCCATTATATCATGATGCAATAAATGAAAAAGGGTTAGCGATGGCAGGACTGAATTTTGTAGGGAATAGCTACTATAACGAAAAGGTAGAGGGAAAAAATAATATAACTCAATTTGAATTTATACCATGGATTTTAAGTAAATGCGCCACTGTAAAGGAAGCTAGAAATCTAATTCAAACAATTAATTTACTGAATACACCATTTAATGAAAATTTACCAATAGCCGAACTTCACTATATTGTATCAGATAGAACAGAAACCATAACCGTAGAGCCTTTAAAAGAAGGTATAAAAATATATGAAAATCCAGTAGGGGTATTAGCGAATAACCCAACATTTGATATGCAAATGTTTGAACTAAATAACTACATGAACTTATCAACAAAAGAACCTCAAAATACATTTTCGAAAAATATCGATTTAAAAGCTTATAGCCGTGGAATGGGCGCAATTGGTCTTCCAGGAGATTTATCCTCACAATCAAGATTTGTACGAGCATCATTTGTAAAAATGAATTCAATCTCGCCAGAAGGAGAAAAAGAAAGTGTTAGCCAATTTTTCCATATATTAAATTCAGTAGACCAACAAAGAGGTTGTTGTAATTTAGGAGATGGCAAATATGAAATAACAATATATACCTCATGTTGTAATACAAATAAAGGAATATATTATTATACAGCTTATGATAATCATCAAATTACAGCAGTAGATATGCATAAGGAGAATTTGGACAGCAATGAACTTGTAAGGTATCCTACAATAAAAGAAGAGCAAATAAGGTTGCAAAATTAACCAATATTTGTCTTAATTGTTGCCATCTTTGGGGGATATTTTACGGCATCTGCAATTACGAAAAAAGCAGACAGAGAGTATGATATGTTTGAAGATCTTCAAAGAAGAAATACAAGCTACTAAAAAGCACACTTTATAAGAATAGAAACTTAGGAATGGTTAATTACCTTTCCAAGCCTCTATTTTTTTAAGAGTAAAGGTTGATTTTAAGGTGTATTTATGTTAAAATGTAAATCATGAAAACTTAATATATCAAAGATTGAATAATTTCAAACAAACTATGCAAACATCAAAGGAGGCAACTATATGAAAAAAGAGCGGTGTGAAGAACTAAAAACTGATGCAGAAATCAAAGAAATTGCAAGAAGAAAATCAAACATTACTACATTTATATTTATCATGTGGCAATTGTTTATTGTAGTATTGGGATTTATGTATGTAATAGCAAAAGCAGAACCTATAGTTCCTTTATTGATAGCGACCTTGCTAGTTACTACTATAATATTTCTTATGCGAAGTATTTTACTACCTAAGGCATTTGAAGAAACAGAAAAGGCTAAAAGAAGTGAAATGTACGTTAAAAAATATCTGCATACAAAGGAATATGTAGAAGTACAGCCAATTAAAGCAAAGCGTGACATAGAATTAACTGAGCATGCTAATTTTTATGCTAGGATTACAAATGATGTAGTTATAATCATTGTGAAACTCAAAGATAAAGAAGAATATTATGAAGATAAAAGAATTCTTAAAGACTGTTTCTACGATTATTATCGTGTGAAGAAAGAAGAATAAGATTAAAATTGCATATGATGTAAAGGAGCAAATTTTTTGCTCCTTTTAAAGTACATAAACAGAGCATAAACTTTATTCTTTATTGATATTTCTGTATACTTGTGTTAGTATTTAACTATAAGATATAATATAAAGTTAGAACCTTATGGAGGTGGTACATATAAGCTATTTATGGTTTTGGATATTTATACTTTTTGTTTGTATAATAATACCAAGAAGAAATATGATATATTTTAGAATAATTAAAAGAAAAAAAGAAGGGAGAACAAGAAAAATGCCAACAGAATTAATAAAAGAATTTATAGGAAAAGTATGTGCGATATCACTATTTAACGAGTCTTTTGGAATTACAGGTAAAATTACTATGGTAGAAGGAAACTGGATAAAAATTGAAGAAAAGGATACAAGCAGACTTATAAATGGAGATATGGTTAGAGATATAAAAATGATGCCAGCTAAGTATCAAAAATGAAAAATTATAGATAAGGAGTATTGATATGAATAAAGTTAAAATTTTATGGAGTGGAATAACTGGTAGAACAGGGCAAGAAGCATTAAAAGTTATTAAAGATAATAATATGGCTGAAATTGTAGCAGGTATATGTAGAAGTGATAGCAATTATTATAATTATGACAATTTAAATGATGTAAAACAAGAATTTGATGTTATTGTTGATTTTTCACATAAAGATAGTTTTGACCAAATATTAAATTATGCTATAAAAATGAATAAACCATTAATTATAGGAACAGCAGGGCTTACAGAAGAACAGATGAAAGCATTTGAAGATGCTTCAAATATCATACCAATATTTAGAGGTGGAAATTTTAGATTTGATGTTAAGAATTTTATTGATGAAGTTGTAGAATATGCCAAAACTTGCGATGACAGAATTGAATTAATAGAAACACATTATAAAACCAAAAAAGTGCCAAGTGAAACAGCAAAAGTAGTTGCAAAAAAAGTATTAGATGAAACAGGTAAAAAAGTAGAAATAAAATCATTTTTAGAATATGATGAATTAATAAATGATTGGAGAGTTGCAGATTTACATTGTAGAGTTTGCGGTTTTAAAGAACTTGCAGAAGATGTTATAAAAATTGCAGTTATGATGAAAGATAAAAAGCCAAATGGAGTATATGACTTAGATAGACTTTTTAGGGAATGTGAGAATTAAGATAGTACTAATACTTGCGATTTTATGTAAAATGTGGTATTATATATTTAGGTAATAACAAATAGTTGAAAAAATCCCAAATGTATTTTTATTTTGTGCATTTAGGTAGAAGGAGAAAAGTATGACATTATTAACATTATTTAACAACGCTCTCAAAGAAGTAGAAAATGCTACATATATCCTCGAAAATATGATAGCTGCTCAAAAAAATTGGACTCAACAAAACAAGGGATATGCAGTTAAAATTGTACGGCAGATAAGAGAAGGCTATATGCTTGCACCTTATCAAGGCACTAGCGGAGAATTTTTAGAATTTAGCAAGTTGAAGCTGGTTTTTAATACTAATGGAGCTATTGGCGATGTCTTTGACAATGATGTATATGTCAGAGAGTTATTGGATGATATCAATAGAATTTCTCCAATGATTAAATTTTCTTTTGAAGGACATACTCCTAAAAGAACAGAAATAACATATATGATTGGTTGGGAAATATAGTCTACGTAGTTCTACAAGGGTCAATGCTAAAATAGCATTGGCTCTTGTCATTTCTCAACACTTATCAAATTACTATAATACTTAGTTTTTCCCGAAAGTACATCATCATAGAAGTTTTGCTTCCAATCAATATAATCAATACTCTCCTGAATTTGATGTAATTCTTCCATTAACTTTTTCTTTTTAATATCCAATATAATTTTTCTCTCAGGAATAGAAGCTTCGCCTTTTAAGCATAAAGCCAAGTATTCTTTCATTTCTTCAATACTCATTCCACATTTTTTCAAACAAGCTAAAGACTTAATCCATTCAATATCATGGTCATCAAAAACTCTATAATTATTTTTATCCCTTTTAACATTAGGAACTAAACCTTGATTACAATAAAATTTTAAGGTTTGATAAGTCATTCCAACCTTTTTATAAGTTTCTTGCATTGAATACATATAAAAACCTCCTAAAAGCAAATTTAAGAATTTCCATAATTATACTGTAAGGAGATTTCCTCCCACAGGGAGAAAATTCCAACAGTATAAAAAAATTTTATAAAAACTATTGACCGATAGTTACTATCGACATATATAATAACATTAGAATAATAAAAAAGTCAAGGAGGAATGTAGAAAATGGAGTATGTTACTTTAAGCAATGGGCTAAAAATGCCTAAAAATGGATTTGGAGTATATCAAATAGCCAAAGAAGATTGTGAAAGATGTGTGCTTGACGCAATTAAAGTTGGATATAGGCTAATAGATACTGCTCAAAGTTACTTTAATGAAGAAGAAGTAGGAAATGCCATAGAAAAAGCAATAAATGAAGGTCTTGTAAAAAGAGAAGAATTATTTATAACATCGAAAGTATGGATAGATAATTATGGCTATGAAAAATGCAAAGAATCAGTATTAGAATCTATGAGAAAATTAAAAGTAGATTATTTAGATTTAATGCTATTACATCAACCTTTTGCAGATTACTATGGTGCATATAGAGCCTTAGAAGACTTATATGAAGAAGGAAAATTAAAAGCAATAGGTGTAAGCAATTTCTACCCTGATAGATTATCAGATATATGCTTATTTGAAAGAAAAATACTTCCACATGTAAACCAAGTTGAAACAAATGTATTTAATGCTCAATATGAAGCACAAGAAAATATGAAAAAATATAATGTTCAAATAGAAGCCTGGGCTCCATTTGCAGAAGGAAGAAACAATATGTTCTCAAATGAAGTTTTAGTAGAAATAGGAAAAAATCACAATAAATCAGTAGCACAAGTAGTTTTAAGATGGTTAACTGAGAGAAACGCCGTCACATTATCAAAATCTACAAAAATAGAAAGAATGGAAGAAAACTTTAATATATTTGATTTTGAATTATCAGAAGAAGAAATGGAAAAAATAAAAGAACTAGACACAAAAAACAGTTTATTCTTCTCACACTACGACCCAAACATGGTAGCATGGTTTGACCAAACTGTAGTATCAAGAAGAACAAATAATGATCATACAAAAGATAAAAAGAATTGGTAAAAGGAGAGATTAAGATGGATAAAAAAGTTATAATAGGATTAATTATTGCAATTATATTAATAATTGTAGCAGTTGCAGGGTATGTGGTATTCACAAGCAATAAGGTAGAAAATAAAGACGAGGCAAGTAATAGCAATGAAACAAAACTAAATGAAGAAGAAAGTAATATTCAAACATCAGAACAAAATGGAAAAACCTTAGTAGTATACTATTCAGCTCAAACACATACAAAAGCAGTAGCAGAAAAAATTGCAAGCAACATAAATGCAGATATTTTTGAAATAGTACCAAAGCAAATTTATACATCAAATGACTTAGACTGGACTGATAATCAATCAAGAGTGTCAAAAGAACACAATAATGAAAGCTTAAGAAACGTTGAGCTAGTAACAACAAAAGTAGAAAATTGGGAAAGTTATGATACAATACTAATTGGCTACCCAATATGGTGGCGGAATAGCAGCTTGGCCAGTAGATAATTTTGTAAAGGAAAATGATTTTACTGGGAAAACCGTTATCCCATTTTGCACATCAGCATCATCAGGATTAGGACAAAGCGGAGAATTACTAAAAGAAAAAGCAAATTCAGGAAATTGGCTAGAAGGCCACCGCTTCAACTCTAATGCTTCAGATTCTACAATTAAGGAGTGGACTGATACTCTAAAATAGATATATAAAAGCAAGTAATTAATGTTGATAATTACTTGCTTTTTATTAATCATTAAACATTTTATTGCAATATTAATGCGTCATTAGTACTTACTATGATATTTCTATTCCAGCACTTGCATATCCAACTACTGTATTTACTAAAGAAAGACCACTAGCTTGAGCAGAGTATACCATTAATAAACGTGACTGAGCAGTAACAGGGATTGACAATCCAGTTGTTATTCCACTACTGATAGTACCAATAGATATTGTTCCAGAAAGTGCAGGAGAAAGATTTACAACAGCTCCTGGTATTGGAGTAAACACGTTATTAGGTGTATTTGATACATATAGTTGAGCTCTAATTGTGATGCTAGAACCAAGAAGTGATAAAGCAGCTGTAGTACTAAAATAAGCACTTAAAGATGTGATTGTTCCTGCTCTAGGCGTTGAAAAAGCAAAGTTAGACAAAGTTCCAGATGGGTTAGTAAGATCAATGCTAGAACCTAGAATTGTAAGCCCAGGAGCAGAAGAACCAAATCCTATAAATGCAGGGATACCAGCTAAACCACCAGCAATAGTTGTAAGAGATATTGGTAACCCTGATGCTAAAGGTATGATACTAGTACTTCCATTTGCTCCAGTTGCACCCGTAGCACCTGTAGCGCCAGTTATACCAGTAGCTCCAGTAGCGCCAGTGGCACCATCTAAACCAGTAGCCCCAGTAGGTCCAGTTGCACCAGTATTACCAGTCGCACCAGTAACTCCAGTAGGTCCAATAGGACCAATATCTCCAGTAGCACCAGTGGCACCAGTTACGCCAGTAGCACCTGTAGCCCCAGTAGCTCCTGTCGCACCATCTAAACCAGTCGCTCCAGTAGCGCCTGTTGCACCAGTATTACCAGTCGCACCAGTAACTCCAGTAGGTCCGATAGGACCAATATCTCCAGTAGCGCCAGTGGCTCCTGTACTACCAGTTTCACCAGTAGCTCCAGTAGGTCCAGTAGGACCAGTCGCACCTGTACTACCTGTTGCACCATCTAGACCAGTAGCGCCAGTCGCACCTGTAGCACCTGTGTTACCAGTAGCCCCAGTAGTTCCTGTAGGTCCAGTAGGTCCAATGTCACCAGTGGCGCCAGTCGCACCTGTTACACCATCTAAACCAGTGGAACCAGTAGGACCAGTTGCTCCAGTTTCACCAGTTGCACCCGTTGCTCCTGTAGCTCCTGTAACGCCAGTAGGTCCAGTTGCACCTGTACTACCAGTCGCTCCAGTAATTCCAGTAGGTCCAATAGGACCAATATCTCCAGTAGGGCCAGTTGCACCTGTTGCGCCATCTAAACCAGTAGCACCAGTAGGTCCAGTACTACCTGTTTCACCGGTAGCTCCTGTAGCCCCTGTAGCTCCAGCAATACCAGTAGGACCTGTAGCTCCTGTTTCACCAGTTGCACCAGTTATACCAGTAGGTCCAGTAGCACCTGTTGCACCAGTAGCCCCAGTAGCGCCAGTAACACCAGTAGGTCCAATATCACCAGCAGGACCTGTGCTACCAGTAGCGCCAGTCGCACCTGTTATTCCAGTAGGTCCAGTAGCACCTGTTGCGCCTGTTTCGCCAGTAGGTCCAGTGCTACCTGTAATTCCAGTAGGACCAATAGGTCCAGTAGCTCCAGTCGCACCCGTTGCTCCTGTTGCTCCATCTAAACCGCTACTACCAGTTGCTCCTGTTGCACCAGTAGGCCCTGTGCTACCTGTATCACCAATTGCGCCAGTAGCTCCAGTTGCACCAGTAGCACCAGTACTACCAGTAGCACCTGTAATTCCAGTAGGTCCAGTTGCGCCAGTAGCTCCTGTGTTACCAGTATTACCAGTAACACCAGTAGGCCCTGTATCTCCTATAGGACCAGTACTACCAGTTGCGCCAGTAGCACCTGTTATTCCAGGACAACAGCAACCTCTAGGACCAGTTGCTCCAGTAGGACCAGTAGGTCCAGTTGCTCCTGGGCGACCATTACAACCTCTTGGCCCAGTAGCTCCAGTAGGTCCAGTAGCACCTGTTACTCCTACAGGATTACAACAACAACAATCGTCATTATCACAATTATTGTTAGAACTACAAGAATAATCAATTTGATAGTTAGTACTATCATTTTCATCGTTACTTGCAGTTTTGTTTAAGTGTTTAAAAAAATTCATTCATATACCTCCTTTGTATAGAGTAAGAGAAAACTTACTCTATATAGTATATGCTTGTATTTTTTTATTGGTTAGTACTATTTTTACTTTGAAAATAATTCTTATTATATAGAAAAGCCTTGTCATTAGGCTTTAGGCTACCTGCCTTATTATTATAAAAAATTGCTTTTTCGGTATTACCAATTTTGTCATAACATACACAAAGCTGAATATATGGTATATATCCGAAGTAATCTGCATTATGGAATCCGCCATTTTTCATATCTGGCTTATTTGAAATAGCCAATTTATACCAAAAAATAGCAAGTTCTATATTATTATTTTCTAAAAAATGATTTCCTAATTTACAACATATTTCTGGTCGTGGTTTATCAAATTCAAAACTTCTAAGTAATGATAAAAAAGCATTATTATTATCATTTATTTTTTTATAGCAGTCAGACAAATCAATACAAGCACTAATACAATTTTCAATCCAACCTTGTTTTGAATTTAAAAATTTATTGAAATTATCAATTGCTTTTTGATATTGACCATTATAATATAGTTCTCTAGAATAATAAAACTGTTGCCTTGGATCAAGTTCTAGCCCTTCCATAATCATTTTATTAAAAATTCTTAAATTTCTACCTTTATCACTAGGGTGTAATTTTTTGTGTGCAATTGCAATATCAGAATATATAATATTACCACTAGGAGGAATAACCTCATGAATAGGGCTAATCCACTGATAATTTTTCTTACGAGACATTAATCTTTCTCTATAGTAAGAAAGTGTTGGATTATTATATTCATCAAATGCAACATTATATTTCATCATTACCATATCAACTGATGTATCTAAATTATTTTTTAATTGTTTCAAATTGGCAAGGTCATTTTCAAAAATAACATCATCTGCATCTAACCACATAATATAATCCTTACTAGCCTTTGAAAAAGCATAGTTTCGAGCCTTCGAAAAATCATCTACCCAATTAGAATGATATACTTGATCTGTATATTTTTTTACAATTTGTATTGTAGAGTCGTTAGAGCCAGTATCTACTATTATTATTTCAACAACAACATCTTTCACACATTCTAGGCAACGTCCAATAACATCCTCTTCATTTTTAACAATCATACATAAACTTATACTAATCATACAAAATCTCCTTTTATGTCATAATATGAAGGTAAAAAATATTTTGTTCCTTATAATAGAAACAATATAATTACAATTCACAGTTCTATAAATATTAATTATTCAGTTGATAATTGTATATTATTATGATAATATTAGTAGAAACCAATAGTTATCCATATGAAAATTTAGATGTGTTAAGTGAAGATGAAATAGATAGAAAAATGAAATAGCACTACAAAAACAAAAGTAAATTAAAATATGATTATGGAGTAGAAATGATTTTTAAGGAGGTTAAATAAATCAAGGTACTATTTGCAACAACAAATCCAGCAAAAATAAAAAAATATGCAGAAAAACTAAAAGAAAAGAATATAGAAGTATTAACTATTAAAGATTTAGGAATAAATCTAAATCCAGAAGAAACAGGCAAAAATGCTATAGAAAATGCTTATATAAAAGCAAAAGCATACTATGACGAAACAAAAATCACAACTATAGGAATGGATAATAATTTATATATAGAAGAGTTGC
>CAOJVB010000035.1 GCA_948444845.1 uncultured Clostridiaceae bacterium
CTCTTTTCTCTATGATTTCTTTATACCATAATATCAATACAAAGTGCATATATATTAATGATATGCAAATTAAAATTGATGGTATAGCTAACATTTATAATTCTGGTAAATTATATGAAGATATTAAGGAATATGGAGAAACAAATAACTTACCACCTGAATTAAAAGTTAATTCTATTATAGTTGTTAATATTGAAAATATTGAAATTTCAAATGGCTAAATAATAAATATATAGTAAAAAATCAATTATAAAAATATTATATTTTATAATTGATTTTTTATATTCTAACACTCCTCAATAGCCACAAAAAATATCTCTTCTAATTCATTATATATTTCCTCTGCTCTTTCTAATTGTAAAGATTTTCCTTCTTCTCCCTTTCCTATTTCTATTGTATATCCAGGCTTGCCATATTTATCTATAAACCAGTCTTTATATCCTGCAAAAGATGAATAATAATTTGGTTCTGTTAATAAGTATCCCGTTACTCTTTCCATTTTTTTGCCTATTTCATATGCTCTTTCTATTTTTTTATTTAAATAACTCCAGTATATTTCTTGTCCTTGTGAATGAAGTGATATTGTCATATCGAAATTAAACATTTGTGTAAAATTTATTATATTCTTTGTTTCTATTTCAGATACTGAATTTGGTCCTGGGTAGTCTCTTGGTCCTGGGGTTATTATTCCTTTTTTGGCTTTATTTTTTACTGCTTGCTCCCAGCCAGCTGGATAATTTAAATTCAAATCTACTCCTCTTATATTTGCTTTCCAATCATTTAAATTATTTATATATTTTTCCCAAATGTTTTTATATAACTCATTATTTAATATTTTTTTATCTTTTAAACACAAACCTACTCCATCAGGGTTTACCATTGGTACTATATATATACTCGTTCTATTCCATAAATCTTCAATATTTCTACCTTTATAATTTTTTTTATTTTTATACAAATTTAAATATTTTTCTATAAACATCATTGTTATTAAACTTGTCATCCATTCATTTGCATGATGTGATGCATTTATAAATAATTTTCTATTTCCTTCTCCTAATTTTATATATATTATATTTTCACCTAATGTGCTTTTTCCTATATTATTTATTTTAAATAATGGATATTCATAATTCAAAAATTGCAAATCATTTTTTAATATATCATATGTATAATTTCTATCTGTTTTTACAATATTATTATTCAATAAAAAATCCCCCTTTATAATTATTTTATTTTTTATTATTTTATTTATTACATGTTTAGAATATTTCTATTTTTTTATAATATTATTTAATGGGTGATTTATTTGGATTTAAAATTAATTAAAAAATTGCAAATTATTTCTATTATTTTTAGTGTTATTTTAGGAACTTTATTACATTTTACTTTTGAACTATTTTCTAATAATTTATTTGTTGAGTCCTTTAGTGCTGTAAATGAAAGTGTTTGGGAACATTTAAAATTAGTATTTTTTCCAATGTTTATTTTTGCTATTATTGAATATTTTTTATTAAAAAACTACAACAATAAAAATAATTATATATTTGCTAAAACTGTAGGAATTATTTTTGCTGTTCTATTTATTACTACTTTCTTTTTTACTTATTCTGGAATAATTGGAAATAATTATTTAATAATTGATATTCTTTCATTTTTATTTGCCATTATTTTGGGTGAATTTATTTGTTATAAATTATTAATAAAAAATAATGAAATAAATAATAAAATTAAATATATTTGTATTTTTACTTTATTAATTTTATTATTTAACTTTATAATTTTTACTTATTTTCCACCAAAAATAAATTATTTTAAAGATCCTGAAAAAAATAATTATGGAATTATTTTTTAATGTAATTTATATTTTTATGGTTATTTAAACATATTTAATTAATAATAAAAAATAGAAATTCAAATTTGAATTTCTATTTTTTATTATTTTTAATGTGTTAATTCATATATTCTTCTTTCAACTAAGTATTCTGGTACTTCAAAATAACGTGATAAATATATAATTATAAACATATGATTATGAAATTCTTCTACTGCTATATTATATTGTTTTACAAACATTTTTATTGGCATAAGAATTTCTGTTGCAAATCTCTCATAATCTTTACAATATTCTTCACTATAATATGTATCAATAAATACATTCTTTTTATCTTTATATTCCTCTTTTTCTTTAAAATTAAAAAGAAAAACTGCTAATTGTCTAGCTACAACAAAACGATTAAAATATAAATCATTCTTTTTATTAACTACTATTACTCTATCTTGTCCATATAAATCCTTGGTTGTTCCATTTATAAACAGTTGTCCTTCTATATTATTGTCATTTGGACTTACTTTATATGGCTTCACTCCAAAAGCTTCAGATATTTTTATAATTGGTGTTGACATTCTTTTATTATAAAAACCTAATGCTTTTAAGATATCTTCTGCTGTTCTAGTAATTATTTCTGTATTAAAATCTTCTCTTTTTTCTTTTAAATTTTTTAAAATATCATTGCACCGTTCATTTTTTGTTTTGTTTACTTTTTCATCAAGTACTTTCTTTTTTGCTTCATTATAATTTATTATTTGTGCCATAATATTTACCTCCTTCACAATTTTGTGTATGGTCATCATATAATAGTTTTAATGATTATATCATGTCTTATATATAATTGTAAATGTCTTTAATTATAATTTAATAAAAATGAGAGAATATATTAAATAATAAATATAAATAAACTTTTTTTAATTTTTTGAATAAAAAAAATTAATTTACACATAATACTATCATAAGGTTAATATTAGCCTAACTAAGAGTGATATAAGGTTTTTTATAGGGCTTTATATTGTTCGAGCAAAGATGTAATATGGCTTAAGTAAACCTTAGGTTATATTATGTCGGCGATGAAGAGTATATTATGTGTTTGTAAGCTATACTTTTTACATTATATTTTATTCTTTACTATATTTTGTATTTATATGTATGGTTAAATAATAGATAATATATTCGAAGTTAAGATTATATTTATATAATACATGGTTGTTATTAGTCCTAATATAGGATGAATATGGCTATTACGTATGTATTTATAGTCGAGCAACTGATTAATATTTGTGGTTTATTGCTTATTTATGCAGTAATGTATATTAGGTGAAAAAATTATGAATATTAGTTTTAGCTGAAAGTTAATATTAGCTTTATCTGATAAATGCACGTAAGAGATTTTACTCTTACGTGCATTTATTTTATTATGTTTTGTTATTAATCTACATTAAAATATGTAATTAATGCTTCATCTTCTAACCTATCAATTTCTCCTGATAGAAGTAGTTCATCTGAAATAGAACTATAGGAACAAAATGAATCTTTATATCTTTTTCCTTCAACTTTTAATAATCCATGAACAGAGAGTGGCAATTCTTTATTATCTTTTGGTATTACAAAAAAAATATTTGACCAATCATCAATTCTAAATAATGTAAATTTTTTCATAAAGTTTCCCTTTCTGCTATATATAGCTGAAATTTATTAACAAGTTACTTTACATATTATAGCAGTTATTCTTTTTATTGTCAATTATATATCAAGGTTCTTAACATACTTAGCATTTTTCTCTATAAATTCTCTACGTGGCTCTATTTCGTCACCCATTAATATTGTAAATATTTCATCTGCTTTTATTGCGTCTTCCATTGTTACTTTTACTAATATTCTGTTTGCTGGGTCCATTGTTGTTTCCCATAATTGTTCAGGGTTCATTTCTCCTAAACCTTTGTATCTTTGAAGTCCTAATTGTTCTCTTGCTATTCCTTTTTCTTCTAGTTCTTTATATGCTTTTGGTAGGTCTTCATCTGTATATACATATACGTCTTGCATTCCTTTTTTAGATAGTTTATATAATGGTGGTTGTGCTAAATATACATTTCCATTTTCTATTAGTGGTCTCATGTATCTAAAGAAGAATGTTAATAATAATGTTCTAATATGTGCACCATCAACGTCGGCATCGGCCATTATTATTACTTTTCCATAACGTATTTTTGAAACGTCAAAGTCTGCTCCTATTCCTGCTCCTACTGCTAATATTACTGGGTTTAATTTATCATTTCCATATATTTTATCTGCTCTTGCTTTTTCAACATTTAGCATTTTTCCCCATAGTGGCAGAATTGCTTGGAAACGTCTATCTCTTCCTTGTTTTGCACTTCCTCCTGCTGAGTCTCCTTCGACTATATATACTTCACATTCTGCTGGATTTTTACTACTACAATCTGCTAGTTTTCCAGGAAGTGTTGTTGTTTCTAGTGCATTTTTTCTTCTTACTAATTCTCTTGCTTTTCTTGCTGCTTCCCTTGCTCTGTATGCACTTATACATTTTTCAAGTATTGCTTTTGCAACTGATGGGTTTTCTTCTAAGAATTCACTTAATGCTTCATTTACCATACTTTGAACTATACCTGTAACATTACTATTTCCTAGTTTTGTTTTAGTTTGTCCTTCAAATTGTGGTTCTTTTACTTTTACTGAAACTACAGCTGTTATTCCTTCTCTTATGTCTTCACCTACTAAGTTTGGATCTTTTTCTTTTAATAAATTATGGCTTCTTGCATAATCATTAAATGTTTTTGTTAAAGATCTTTTAAATCCTTCTAAGTGTGTTCCACCTTCTATTGTGTTTATATTGTTAACAAATGTATATATATTTTCAGAATATGCTGTTGTATATTGGAAAGCTATTTCTACTGGAACTTCTCCATCTTTCTTTTCAATATATATTGGCTCTTTGTGTAATTTTTCTTTATTTCTATTTAAATATTCTACAAATGAAATTAGTCCACCTTCAAAATGAAACTCTGCTTTTTTTGGTGTTTCTTCTCTTAAATCTTCTACAGTTATTTTTAAGCCTTTTGTTAAAAATGCCATTTCTCTAAATCTTGTTTCTAATGTTTCATAATTATAGTCTAATGTTTCAAAAATAGTATCATCTGCTAAAAATCTAACTTGTGTACCTGTATTTTTAGAATCTCCTATTCTTGTTAATGGTTTAACTGTCTTTCCTTTTTCAAATTTCATTTCATATTTTCCGCCATCTCTTTCAACAGTTACTTCTGTCCAAGTAGATAATGCATTAACAACAGATGCACCAACTCCATGAAGACCTCCTGATACTTTGTAACCACTATCTCCACCAAATTTACCACCTGCATGAAGTACAGTATATACTGTTTCTGCAGCTGATATTTTTGTTTTTGGATGTATATCTACTGGTATACCTCTACCATTATCTTTTACAGATATAATATTTCCTTCTTCTATTTTTATATTTATTTCAGTACAATATCCTGCTAAAGCTTCATCAACACAGTTATCTACTATTTCATATACCATATGGTGAAGTCCTCTTAATGATGTACTTCCTATATACATACCCGGTCTTTTTCTTACGGCTTCAAGACCTTCTAGTACTTGTATTTGTTCAGCTCCATATTCGTGTTCAAATTTTTCCATCTTTTTACCATCCTTTTTATAAGTTATCCACAATTTATGAATAATCTGTTAATAACTATATTATATCTTTTTATTTTCTTTTGCAAGTATTTTTTTATAAATAATTTTTATTATTTTTTTGTAGGGGTAGGCCTTGTGTCTACCCTTTTTATTTTTAGAATATTTTTTGTAACGGGCGGACACAAGGCCCGCACCCTACATTTAATTTTATAATTTTTCTATATTACCACTTTTCACATTATAAATATTATAATCTAAATTATCAATATTTATCTTATCTGTACAAGTAATAATAACTTGTGTATTTTCTATATTTTCTAAAAAATTCTTTCTTCTTTTTTCATCAAGTTCAGACATAAAATCATCTAACAATAAAATTGGATACTCCCCTATTTCATCATATATTACTTGGAGTTCTGATATTTTTAATGATAATACTACTGTTCTATTTTGACCTTGTGAACCATATACATTTACTAATTGATTATTTATATAAACAAAAAAGTCATCTCTATGTATACCTTTTGTAGTAAAACCTTTTATTATATCTAGTTTTCTTCTTGATTTTAATAATTCTATATATTCTACTTTTTGGGAACAATTAGAAATATATTCTACTTTTATTTCTTCTTTTTCATTAGTTATATTTTTATGTATTTTATTTATTTTATTTTTTATTTTTTCTATAAATTCATTTCTATAAATATATATTTTTTCTCCATACTCTGCTAGCTTTTCATCCCATATATCTAGCATTTCTTCTGTTTTACTATTTTCTTTTATTTGTTTTAAATAATTATTTCTTTGCTCTAATGTTTTATTATACATATTTAATATATGTATATAGTTTGGTCTTAATTGGCCTATCATAATATCTAAAAAACGTCTTCTTTTTTGAGGTCCATCTTTTAATATATTTATATCATCTGGAGTAAAAATAACAGTATTTATATTTCCTAATAATTCACTTAATTTTTTTATTTTTATTCCATTTGTATAAATTGACTTTTTATTATTTAAATCAATTTTTATTTTACCATCTCTATCGCTTTTTTCGTATTCTATATATACTGAAGATATTTCTTTATTAAATTTAATTAATTCACTTTCTTTATTAGTTCTAAAAGATTTTCCAATAGAACATAAAAATATGGACTCTATTATATTTGTTTTTCCTTGTGCATTATCTCCATAAAAAATATTTATATTTGGACCAAGCTGTATTTCTTGCTCTTCATAATTTCTGAAATTTGTTAGTTTTATTTTATTAATGTACATTTTATTAGAGGTTGGAGGTTGGAAGTTGGAGGTTGGAAGTCTAAAATTATATTAAAACATTTTATTTATTCACATATAATTAATACATTGTGGATAACTATCTTTTATATTTTCTATTTTTTTCTGACTTCTAACCTCTGACTTCCGACTTCTGTCTTCTCTTCCTCCCCTCTTTTTTATTAATCTTTTAATCTAATTGGTAAAATCATATATATATAATCTCCATCTTCAACGGGTCTTATTATACATGGTGAAATACTTGTCCCAAAATCTACAAATATTTCTTCATCATCTATTGCACGTAAAGCATCTAAGAAATATTTTGGGTTGAATCCTGCCTCTAAGTTTTGGCCTTCTGTTGATACATACATTTCTTCTTTTGCATCTCCTGTTTGATTTGTACAAGAAATTGTAACTTTTCCTATATCTATTGACACTTTTACAGGATATTTTTTCTCTTTCTCTATACTTGATGATGATATTAAACTAATTCTTTCAAAACAATTTTGAACATTGTTTCTATTAACTCTTACTCTTGTTTCCCAATTTTCTGGTATTACACTTGAGTAATTTAAAAATTCTCCATCTAATAATCTAGTAACTATTTTACAGTTTTCCATTTCAAATAATGCTTGGTTTTTAGCAACTCCTATTTTTATAGTATCAAATGAATCTAATATTATTTTATTAACTTCATTTAATGTTCTACCTGGAATAACTGCTGTAAAGTCATTACTATTATTTTGTAGAAATTTAGATTTCCATGCTAGCCTAAATCCATCAACTGCAACTACATTTAATTTATTATTTTTTATTTCAAATAAACATCCTGTAAATATAGGTCTATTTTCTTCTGTACTTACGGCAAATATTGTTTTTCTTATCATTTCTTTTAATGAATTTTGTTCTATAGAAATAGAATTTTCAACATTTATTTGTGGAAGTTCTGGAAATTCATCTGGATTCATTGTTGCTAATTTATATAAAGAGCCCTCACATTCAATTACTAATAAGTTTTTTTCATTTAATGAAATATTAATATCTGTATCTGGTAATTTCCTTATTATTTCACTAAACATTATTGCATTTACAACTGTTGCTCCTTGTTCTTTTATATCTGCATCTATTATATATTCAATACCTATTTCTAAATCATAGGTTGTTAATTTTACTTCTTTATCATTAGTTTGAATTAATATACCTTCTAATATAGGCATTGTTGTTTTTGAAGCTACCGCTTTTGTTACGGAATTAATAGCTTTAAGTATTTTTTCCTTTTCGCAAACTATTTTCATTTTCGATCAAACTCCTTTATATATATTTAATATTTTTAGTAGTAGTAGTAGTAGGTGTTGTGGATTCTGTGGATAAGTGTGTTAATACTTTATTTCCCCACATTTTTTCATGTTGATAACATAGTGGATAAATTAATAAGTTATAAACATCCTAAAATTGAAATTGTGAATAACTTATTTATTAACATGTTATATACACAAAATACACATTCACCTGTGGATATCTAACGTGGCTCTTCCGTAGTAAGAACTTAGGTTTAATTTTCCAAACAGTCATTTTTCCAAACAATATTTTTAAAAAATTAAGTTTTTTGTTTATATTAAAACTATTTGTCTGCTAAGATGACGTTTTTAACACTATCCACAATTAACTTTGTATTCTTATTTTCTTGTAATTCTTTTTCTATTTTATTACAAGCATGAAGTACTGTTGTATGATCCCTATTTCCAAAGTCTTTCCCTATTTGAGGAAGTGAAAGCTGAGGAATATTTCTACATAGATACATTGCTATTTGCCTAGGGAACACTACATCTGCTGACCTTTTGTTTCCTATTAAATCTTTGGCATCTATATTAAAATATTTAGCAACTGTTTCTTGAATATATGCAGAAGAAATAATTTTTTCTTTTGATGTTACTATTTCATTTATAGCCCATTCTGCCATTTCCATAGTTATAGGACTATTGATTAAAGAAGCTCTTGCAATCAATTTATTTAAAGCACCCTCTAATTCCCTAATGTTACTGTCAATTCTAGTGGCTATTGTAGCTAAAATATTATCATCTATTAAAATATTATCTAACTGAGCTTTTTTTCTAAGGATTGCTAGACGAGTTTCATAATCGGCACTAGAAATATCTGCTATTAATCCCCATTCAAACCTTGATTTTAACCTTTCTTCTAATAAGTTAATATCTTTAGGTGGTCTATCACTAGAAATAATTATTTGTTTTCCATTTTCATGAAGAGTATTAAATGTATGAAAAAACTCTTCTTGACTACTTTCTTTTCCAGCAATAAATTGAATATCATCAATTAAAAGAACATCAATATTTCTATATTTATTTCTAAATTGTTCAGTTTTATTATCCCTAATAGCATTAACTAATTGGTTTGTAAATTTTTCAGAAGTAACATACAGAATATTGGAATTTCTGTTATTTCTTAAAATTTCATTACCAATAGAATGCATTAAGTGAGTTTTACCAAGTCCGACTCCACCATATATAAAAAGTGGGTTATATGCTGTAGCTGGCGCTTCTGCAACGGCTAGTGATGCAGCATGAGCAAAACGATTATTATTTCCTACAACAAATGATTCAAATGTATATTTAGGATTTAAGGATTCATTAGTAGGTATAACAGTTGTACTAGAATAATTGTTAACAGCTGATACGTTATGTTGTTCTTTTACTCTAGCTTCTAAAGAAATAATAATTACACTACATTCTTTATTAGTCAAAAATTTGAAAGTATTAACTAATAGGTCATGGTACTTAGCATCCAATATATCTTTTGTAAAAGTTGTTGGAGTAGTAAGTACAACATTTCCGCCATCCATACTTTCAATTTCTAAGTTTTTAATCCAAGTATCAAAAGAAATACTACTAATTTCTTCTTTCAATAACTCTTTAGCTTTTGTAAGAAGTTCATTTAATTCTTGCTGCATCTAAGCTCAATCCTTCCAAATTTATTTTATATTATAAAGTTATCCACAGAAATATCCACAACGGTGGAAAACTTACGCAAACAATAACTTTATAAATATTAATAGCAAAAAACGTCTTTTTTCCCTATTTTCTATTATAATATAAAAATTAATTAAAATAGTCAAGATAAATAAAAAAAATTATTAAATTTAAGTCTTTCTATTGACATAAGAGACTACTTGATATATAATAAAAAAGCTTATTAAAAGAATAATCCGATTACGGTATAATAAATAGACACAGGAGGTGCTAAAAAATGAAAAGAACTTATCAACCAAAAAAGAGACAAACTCAAAAAGAACATGGTTTTATGAAAAGAATGAAAACTAGAGCAGGAAGAATGGTATTAAAAGCAAGACGTGCAAAAGGAAGAAAAAAAATTAGTGCATAAAAATTAGGCCACGTATAAATAAAAATATGTGGTCTTTTTGTAATTTTAGTAATTAAATTATCCTTTTGTAAATAGGAGGGGTTTAATGAAAAAGTTAGATATGTTAAAGAAAAATTATGAATTTAAAAATGTATTAAACAAGGGGAAGTTTTATAGAGGTAAATATGTTACTATCTATATAAATAAAAACAAAGAAGAAAAAAATAAAATAGGAATAGCAATTAGTAAAAAAATAGGAAAAGCTAATAAAAGAAATAGGTTAAAAAGACTAATAAGAGAAAGTTATCGCTTACAAAAAGATAATTTAAAAAAAGGTTATAATATTGTTTTTATATGGAATAAGCAAGCAAATATATTAAATAATACTTATAAAAATGTAAGCGAAGATATAATAAAATTATTTAATAAAGCAGGAATAATAAATGAATAAAATACTAATTTTTTTAATTAAAATATATAAAAAAACGTTATCTCCAATTTTAGATTTTTTAGGAATAAAATGCAAATATTATCCAACATGCTCAGAGTATACTATGCAAGCAATAGAAAAATATGGGGTAATAAAAGGATGTTTACTGGGAATAAAAAGAATTTTAAAGTGTAATCCATTTAGTAAAGGTGGATATGATCCTTTAAAATAAGTTTGAAAGGAATGGAATAAATGGGATTTATATCTGAATTATTTGGCTATGTATTAAATGCTTTATATAATTTAATTAGTAATTATGGTATTGCAATTATAATTTTTTCAGTATTATTAAGAATAATATTAATACCAATAACAATAAAACAACAAAAAACAATGAAAAAATCTAATGAAATGCAACAAGAAATGAAAAATATTCAAGCAAAATATAAAAACAATCCAGAAAAGTTAAATCAAGAAACAATGGAACTATATAAAAGAGAAGGATTAAGTCCTTTTAGTGGATGTTTTACAGCTATTTTACAATTAATTATAATACTTTCTGTATTTTGGCTTGTAAGTCAACCTCTTACATATATGAAAAAAGTACAAAATTCGGAAATATATAAAGAATATAAAACAGCAGTGGAAGAAGATACATCTAAATCTTCATATAAAGAAATAACAATAATAAATAAAGCAACTGAAGATTATCAAAATATAGTAAATGAACTACAAAATGAAAATATAGAAAATAGGGAAGAATTAGAAAATAGAAAAGCACAGTTAGAAGAATTAAGAATAAATATGGAATTTTTAGGACTTGACTTAAGTAAAGTTCCTACACAAAGTTTAAGTGATTGGAAAGTATATATAATTCCAATATTATATGTAATAACATCATTTATATCAATTAGAATAACAACAAAAACACAAATATCTAAGCCTAAAAATGGAGATGAAGAAAAATCACCAGAATTAGAAAGTATGGAACAAATGAATAAATCAATGTCATATATGATGCCAATAATGTCAATATCAATAGCAGTAATAGCTCCATTGGGACTTGCCTTATATTGGTTAGTAAGTAATATATTAATGATTATTGAAAGATTAGTAATAAATAAATTCATGAGCTCTAAGGAGGAAAAGGGAAATGCCTAATAGTATTATTTCAGAAGGTAAAACAACAACTGAAGCAGTTGAAAATGGTTTGAAAATATTAAAAGTATCTAAAGATAAAGTAGAAATAAAAGTATTAGATAATGAAAATAAAAAAAGTTTTTTTAGTATATTGACACCTAGAGTAGTAAAAGTAGAACTTACAGTAAAAGAAAATTCTAAAAAAGAAGAAAAAAGAGTAGAATCAGTTAGTAAAGAATATAATTCAAATATAAGTGAAATAGAAGTAGCTAAAAAAGATGTTGAAGAGTTTTTAAAACAATTTATTAGTAAAGTAAATAATGAAATAATATATAATATAAAAATAGAAGATAATACAATAGTAGTAAATATTGATGGTAACTCTTATGGAAATTTAATAGGATATAGGGGAGAGACCTTAAATGCAATGCAAATTATTTTATCTTCAATAGCTAATAAAAAGGTAAAAGATAGAATAAAACTTATATTAGATATAGGGAATTATAGAGAGAAAAGAGAAAAAAGCTTAGAAGAATTAGCAGAGAAAGTTTCAAAAACAGTTTTAAGGAATGGAAAAAATATAACACTAGAACCAATGACTGCTTTTGAAAGAAAAATAATTCACAGCAAATTACAAGAAAACCCTAGAATAGAGACATATAGCATAGGAGAAGGGGATAATAGAAGGGTTGTAATTGCTAAGAAATAATTAAATAAATAGAAATCGGAAGTCAAAGTGAAGATTTTAGTAAAAAAACATTAAAAATGTTTTTTTACTGATTTTTACTTTGATTTTTTATATAAAAATAATATTTCAATATATAGGCTTAATTTGTAAGGGATACCAAATACTAATAACGAATTGCGCTCATCTAAAAATAAAAAAATATAAATTACAAAACAGTAAACATAAATATTGATATTATATAAGAAATATATTATAATATAAAAGAATAAAGGGCACGGTACCCCGTGCCCCTACAATGTAAAATTAAAATGTAATCTACAATAAAATGATAAATTAAAAAAATAAAAATGAAAGGAACAAAAAAATGGAAACAATCGCAGCAATTTCTACGGCTACAGGTAATGGTGGAATTGGAATAATTAGAATGAGTGGGGAAAATTGTTTTAATATTTTAGAAAAAATATTTAAGACAAGTAAAAATAATAAAATAAATATTGAAAAAATAAAAGGTTATACAATTCAGTATGGATATATTATAGATAATAAGACAAATGAAATAATAGATGAGGTTTTAGTTTCATTTTTTAAAAATCCTAAAAGTTATACTAGAGAAAATATGTGTGAAATTAATTCACACGGAGGAATGGTTGTAGAAAAGAGAATTTTAGAACAATGTTTAAATAATGGAGCAATATTAGCAGAGCCAGGAGAATTTACTAAAAGAGCATTTTTAAATGGTAGAATAGACTTATCTCAAGCAGAATCTATAATAGATATAATTAATAGTAAAACAGAAAAAGAGGCAAAAGCATCTATTAATCAACTTCAAGGGTATTTGTCTGAAAATATAGGAAAAATAAGACATGAATTATTAGATATAATGGCAGATATTGAAGCTTCAATTGATTATCCAGAATATGATATAGAAGAAGTTACAAATAGTAAGGCTATTAAATTATTAAAATGTGTAAAAAGTAAATTAGAAATACTAGAAGAAAGTTTTAATAGTGGAAAAGTATTAAAAGAAGGGATTAAAACAGCAATAATAGGAAGACCAAATGCTGGAAAATCCTCATTATTAAATACTATATTAAAAGAAGAAAGAGCGATAGTTAGTGATATAGAGGGAACTACAAGAGATACAATAGAAGAACTAGTAACAATTAAAGGTATACCTTTAAAAATAATAGATACAGCAGGAATAAGAAAAACTTCTGATAGAATAGAAGAAATAGGTGTAGAAAAAGCATTAAAAGTTGCAGAAGATGCAGATTTAATATTAGCAATAATAGATAATACTAAACAATTAAATGAAGAAGATTTAAAAATATTGAATTTAATAAAAAATAAAAATGCAATTATATTATTAAATAAAATTGATTTACAAGAAAATAATTTAGAAAAAAATGAAGAAATAATAAAAGTAAATAAAAAAGTAATAAAAATATCTACGAAAAATAGAGATGGAATAGAAGAATTATATAAAGAGATAGAAAAGATGTTTAATATTAAAGAAATAGATATAGATAGTGGAAATTTAATAACCAATATAAGACATAAAAATCAAATTACACATTCTATAAAAAATATAAACGAAGCAATAAATGCAATAAATTTAAATTTACCTATTGATATAATTTCTATTTCTATTAAAGAGACTTTAGAAGATTTAGGAAAAATTACTGGAGATAATGTTGGGGAAGATATAATTAATGAAATTTTTTCTAAATTTTGTTTAGGAAAATAATAAAACGGATTTCGAAAATAAAAAATAAGAGGTTTTTATAATTTAAACAATCAACATTATATTATTTGAAATAAAAATGCTTATTTTTTATTTTGGACAATATTTTTATCAAAAGTAAATTTTACAGAATAAAAAAATAATTATGTGATTTAATATAGAATACTAATTTGTAAGCAATATTAATTAAATGTAATAATATAAATTATAAAAATGAAAAATTATATTATAAAATAATAAAAATTATATTAAATGTTTCACAGACAAAAAACTTAAAAATATATTCGACAAAATACGACAAATGTTTTTGAATGTTAATTTTAATATAGTTACAAAATAAAAATTGTCAAAAAGGTTTAGCGAACAGTTATTATTTGTTTCACACAAAACTAAAAAAGTTTCTGTGAAACAGCGAACAAGAATAATATAAATAAAAAATAAATTAGAATATAATAATAAAAAAGGTAAATAAAATATTTTATTGGAATACAAATTTATAAGATATTTAATAATAAGTTCCCAAAAGGGACAGATACCCCAAAAGGAAACGTCCCCAATGGGAAGAGGAGGAAAAATAAATGAAATATAATGCGGGAAAATATGATATAGCAGTTATTGGAGCAGGACATGCAGGATGTGAAGCAGCACTAGCAGCAGCTAGAATGGGGATGAAAACCTTGTTATTTTCCATATCTCTAGAAGCTGTTGCTAATATGCCATGTAATCCTCATATAGGAGGTAGCTCTAAGGGACATTTAGTTAGAGAAATAGATTGCCTTGGTGGTGAGATGGGTAAAAATATTGATAAGACGTATACTCAACTTAGAATGCTAAATACTTCAAAAGGTCCAGCCGTCTATTCTTTAAGGGCTCAAGCTGATAGAAAGCAATATCAAGCTGAAATGAAACACACTTTGGAAAAACAGGAAAACTTATTTTTAAAACAAGCTGAGATTGTGGATATTACAATTGAAGATGGAAAAGTTAAAAGTTTAGAAACTAATATTGGTGCAATATATGAGGTAGATAGTATTATAGTTGCGACTGGTACATATTTAAAAGGTAAAATATTTATAGGAGAAACTTCTTTTGAAAGTGGTCCAGATGGAGTATTTCCAGCAAATAAACTATCTGAAGTTTTAAAAAGAGAAGGGGTAGAACTTGTTAGATTTAAAACTGGAACTCCTGCAAGAATAAATAGTAATAGTATAGATTTTTCTAAAATGGAAATACAAGAAGGAGATGAAAAACCAGAAACTTTTTCGTTTGATGACGAAATTGACCCTAATGTAGAACAATTACCTTGCTATTTAACATATACAAATGAAAAAACACATGATATTATTAGAAAAAATTTACATAGGTCACCTTTATATGGTGGAGAAATAACAGGAACAGGGCCAAGATATTGCCCATCTATTGAAGATAAAGTTGTAAGATTTGCAGATAAAGAAAGACACCAAATTTTTGTTGAACCTGTAGGAAGAAATACTAATGAAATGTATATTCAAGGAATGAGTTCATCACTTCCAGAAGATGTACAAATAGCAATGTATAGAACTATACCAGGTTTAGAAAATGCAGAGTTTACAAGACCAGCATATGCTATAGAATATGATTGTATTAACCCTTCAGATTTAAAACTTTCATTAGAATATAAAAAAATAGATGGACTATTTTTTGCAGGTCAAACAAATGGAACTTCAGGTTATGAAGAAGCAGCTTGTCAGGGTTTAATTGCAGGAATAAATGCAAGTTTAAAATTGCAAGGAAAAGAGCCAGTTATATTAGATAGGTCACAGGCATATATAGGAGTTTTAATAGATGATATTGTTACAAAAGGAACTAACGAACCATATAGAATGATGACATCAAGAGCAGAGTATAGGTTACTATTAAGACAAGATAATGCTGATATAAGGCTTTTAGAAATAGGACATAGTGTAGGACTTGTAAGTGATGAAAGATATGAAAAATTTTTAAATAAAAAGAAGAAAATAGAAGAAGAAATTGAAAGAGTAAGAAATAAAACAATAAAACCTACTGAGAAGGTAAATGAATTTTTAAGAAAATTTAATTCTTCTGAAATAACAACAGGAGTTAAGTTAGCAGATTTGGTAAAAAGAAGTGAGCTAACATATGAGGAACTAGTAGAAATTGATGAAGATAGACCAAGTTTAGATGAACAAGTACAAAAAGAAGTAGGAATAGAGCTTAAATATGAGGGATATATAAAACTACAAGCAGAACAAGTAGAAAAATTTAAGAAATTAGAAGCAAAACTATTACCTAAAGAGATTGACTATGAAAATATAAAAGGGTTAAGGCTAGAGGCAAGACAAAAATTAAATAAAGTAAGACCAAATAATGTAGGACAAGCATCAAGGATATCAGGAGTTTCACCAGCTGATATATCTGTATTATTAATATACTTAGAAACATTAAAATCAATAAAGTAGAAGACCATTTTATGGAATACTTATTTGGAAAAGACACTACTGTAACTAATAAATATATAAAATTTGGAGGAAAAAATGAAAACAGAAGAATTTTCATTAAATTTAAAAGAAAAACTGAATAAAATAAATATAGAAATAAATGATAATCAAGTTCAAAAATTTTATGAGTATATGAATTTATTATTAGAATGGAATGAAAAAATCAATTTAACAGCTATTACAGAACCAGATGAAGTAATATTAAAACATTTTGTGGATTCAGCTACTATACTTAAATATATAAAAAATGATATGAAAATAGTAGATGTAGGAACAGGTGCAGGTTTCCCAGGGATACCTCTAAATATAATAGACGCTAATTCAAAATATACATTGGTAGATTCATTAAATAAAAGGATAAATTTTTTAAATGAAATAATAAATAAGGTACACTTAGAAAATATATCAACAGTACATTCTAGAATAGAAGATTTTGCTAAAAATAGCAAGGAAAGTTATGATATAGCTACATCAAGGGCGGTAGCTAGTTTAAATGTTTTATTAGAATATTTACTTCCATTAGTAAAAGTAGGCGGAATGTGTATTTGTATGAAAGGTTCTAATGTAAAAGAAGAAATAGAAAGTTCAAATAAGGCTTTAGAAATATTAGGTGGTAAAATAGAAAAAGTAGAAGAAATTATATTACCAGATAGTGATATTGTAAGAAATATTATAATAATAAGAAAAGTAAAAAATACACCAAACAAATATCCAAGAAAGGCAGGAATACCAAGAAAAGAGCCAATTATATAAGAAAATGTATTAAATAAATATATAAACAAATTTAAAATTAATAAAAAAGTCAATAAATATTCTAATAATTTATTGACTTTTTTTGTATATTTTTATAAAATAATTATATCAATAAAAAAGTAATGGAGGTAATTAAAAGTGGGTAAAGTAGTATCAGTAGCAAACCAAAAGGGTGGTGTAGGAAAAACTACAACAGCAGTGAATTTGAGCACAATACTTGCTAAAAAAGGTAAAAAAGTTTTATTAATAGATGCGGACCCACAAGGTAATGCAACTAGTGGTTTAGGAATCGATAAAGATGTCAATTTTTCTATTTATGATGTTCTTGTTAATGATGTAGAAATAGAAAATACTCTAATACAAACAAAAGTTAAAAATTTAGATGTATGTCCTTCTAATATAAATTTAGCAGGAGCAGAAGTAGAACTTGTTTCTATGATATCTAGAGAACATAGATTAAAAGAAAAAGTAAATAGTCAAAAAGACAATTATGACTATATTATAATAGATTGCCCACCATCTTTAGGTTTAATTACATTAAATGCTTTTACAGCTTCAGATAGTGTATTAATACCAGTACAATGCGAATACTACGCGCTTGAAGGGCTAGGGCAACTTATAAATACAATAAATCTTGTAAAAAAGCATTTAAACAAAGATTTAAGTATAGAGGGTGCATTATTAACAATGTTTGACATTAGGACAAACTTATCAAATCAAGTTGTAAAAGAAGTAAATAAATATTTTGAGAATAAAGTGTATAAGACAGTAATACCAAGAAATGTAAAATTAAGTGAAGCACCAAGTTATGGAATGCCAATATCAGTATATGATCCAAAATCAAAAGGTGCAAAATCATATGATAAATTTGTTAAAGAATTTATCAAGAAAAATGAACAAAACTAATATTAAGGAGAGATAATTAAATGGCTAAAAATACTGGGTTAGGAAAAGGTTTAGATGCATTATTTGCGGATAAACTAGTTATAGAAGAGGTAAAAGAAGAAGAAAAAGAGCAAAAAATAGAAGGCGAATTAGTAGAAAAGATAAAAATAATAGATATAGAGCCAAATAAAAATCAACCAAGAAGAAAATTCGATAGTGAAGCAATAGAAGAACTTGCAGAATCAATAAAAATATATGGAATAATTCAACCAATAATAGTAACTAAAAAAGATGGTTTTTATGAAATAGTTGCAGGTGAAAGAAGATGGAGAGCAGCTAAAAAGGCAGGGCTTGCAGAAGTTCCATGTATAGTAAGAGAAAATGATGAAAGAAAAAATAAGGAAATAGCGCTAATAGAAAATATACAAAGAGAAGATTTAAATCCAATTGAAAAAGCAAGAGGTTTCAGACAATTAATAGACGAATATGGAATAACACAACAAGCTCTAGCAGATATAATGGGAATAAATAGAAGTACATTAACAAACTGTTTACGTATATTAAATTTAGATCAAAGAGTTATAGATTTAGCTTTAGAGGGAAAACTTTCAGAAGGACATTGTAGATCACTTTTAGCATTTGATCCAGAAGAACAATATGAAATAGCCTTAAAAGTAATAGAAACAGGAAGATCTATAAGAGATATAGAACAAGCTATAAAAAATAGAAAAGTAGCTGACAAAAAAACAAAAGAAGAAAAAAAGAAATATTCAGCAATATATAAAGATATAGAAGACAGATTCCAAGGATTTTTTGGAACAAAAGTAAAATTAGACGCAGGAGCTAGAAGTGGTAAAATAATTATAAAATACTCTACAAATGATGAATTAGAGAGGCTTTTAGAATTGATAAATAAGTAGAAATTAAACGGAGCATATATGAAGTAAAAAATATATGCTCTTTAAAAATAATAAAAGGAGAAAGAACAAATGGAAAGTATATTAAATTTTTTAAAAACAGATTTATTTTTTATAATAATATTATTGGGCATAATATTATTGTTAATATTATATATTTCAAATAGTATAAAATTATCTAAATTAAGAAAAAGCTATAAACAATTTATGAAAAAACTTGGAAAAGGTGAGCAAATAGATGAAATACTAAAAAAATATATTGATACTGTAGAAAAAGTAGAAGAAACTCAAGAAGAATTAGAAAATTATTGCAATAAATTAGATGAAAATATGAATACATGCATACAAAAAGTAGGTCTTGTAAGATATAGTGCATTTAAAGACACAGGTAGTGACTTAAGTTTTACATTAGCTATTTTAGATAAATATAATGATGGAATAGTATTAAATGGTATATATTCAAGGGAAATGTCAAATATATATGCGAAACCAGTAAAAGATGGAAAGTCAACATATACATTGTCAGATGAAGAAAAAGAAGCAATAGAGAAAGCTATTAATAAATAATAAGTAATATAGTAAATGAATAAAAAATTTTTCAAAAGTAAATTTTACAAATGTACTAAAAAAGTATGAATTGAGAAAATCCTCATATAATAAGATATAAAATTAAGAATAATAATTTGTTAATTGTATGTTTACACGATTTAATACATTTACACGTTTCAGTATTAGTAAAATTAGGCGTACAACCAAAATAAATATCACAAAAATTAGGAAATAGTAATATAGGATAACATGGATTTATATGAAGAGGCGGACAGAGAAGCTGTTAATATGTTTGATAAATTAATAAAAGTTAATTAAATCGTTGACAAATACCGAATTTTTCATTTGAAATGCAACAAAAATTTTAGAAAAAAGTAAATGAACAG
>CAOJVB010000036.1 GCA_948444845.1 uncultured Clostridiaceae bacterium
TGCCCTTTTTCTGTTATTTTGGTTTTATTTTTATAAATTTTTCTTTCAAACTAAAACTCCTTACTAATTGATATAATTATTTTATATCAATTGAGAGTATTTGTAAATAATTAGAAAGAAATACTTTTAAAGACTTGAAAAATTATGTTAAATATAGTATTATATTATTATTAGAAATTTAATATAGCAAATTATAAACAACATAAGGAGGAAGCAAGATGGAACAAATTATTAAAATGGCACAAAATGTTTATGAAAGACGGATAAAAAAAGAAAGAGAAGTAAAAGAACAAGAAACAGCAGAAAAGGAAAGAATAAGTAAAGAGGCAAAGGAATTAGCAAAATTAGTAATAAGACTGTTTGGAACTTCTAATAAAGAAAAAGGAGATTATCGCATAAGCAAAATTATGTTGCACAAATCAAATCAAACTTGTAATATACTTTGTACAGTCGAATTTGAAAAAGATAAATATGAAGCGAATGAATATAAAGGGTATATGGAACTGATAAATTTGCCATATATTTCAAAGGCTATTGATAAAATAAATCATCAAAAGTATGATGCAAAGGTACTATATGAAACTATGAATATAATTTATGAAATAGACAATTATTATATTTCTAGCTGGAGTAAAGGTGCTTATAAAGATTCTGAAGAATGTGCAGAAGTAGTTACTTTTGGAATATAAAGTATAATTTGCTAAAATAACGAATAATGTAGTTAAAAACAATCAAAAAAGCGGAGAAATTTTCGCTTTTTTGATTGTTTTTAACTAAGATACAGGACAATTTACACAAAATTCACATCCAATTTATTGACATTTAAAAATATCTAAAATATAATAAAAAGATGGAAATTAAATGTTGTCAATGGGGACGGAGCTTTTTGACAATAAAATTGTCAGCAGGGACACTCCTTTTTATTCTATAGATATAGAAAAGTGTGTCCCTTTTGACAAAAAAAGTGTCAAAAAGCTCCGTCCCCACTGACACTATTGATAGAAAGGAAAAAATAAAATGTTTAAAATATTAAAAAATCTAAAAAAATCAGCACTATCAGTTGCAATAATTGTACTACTTTTATGTGTGCAAGCATGGGCAGATTTGACACTTCCAGACTATACCTCAAAAATAGTTAATGTAGGTATACAACAAGGTGGAATTGCAAACTCGCTACCTGAGGTAATTCGTAGAAGTCAAATGAATAATCTTCTAATTTTTACTAAAGAGGATGAAAATATTTTAAGTAAATATACATTAATTTCAAAAAGCTCTTTAGAAGAAAAAGAGTATGATAAATATGCTAAAAAATACCCAGCAATAGAAAATGAAGATTTATACATAGTAAATGAACTTAATAAAGATGAATTAAATGAGTTAGGAACCTTAATGGCAAAACCACTTATGATTCTTTCAAATGTAACTAATGAGCAAACTGCCGAAAGTATAAAAGGGCAGTTAGTAGTTACTATGCAAGGTATGCAAGAATATGATAGTCAAACTATGCCAGAAAATATGCAAAGTGAAGATATAGCAGGAAATTCACAAGGTATAGATATTTCAGAAAATGGAAACCAGCAAATCCTACAAGAAATAAATGGCGATAATTTACCAATCCCACCAGCAATAATGAATCAAATGAGTTTGCTAGAACTACTAGGTGCAATGCCACAAGAACAATTTGATGTGATGTTTGAGAAAATAGAAGAAAGCCTAAATGGAATGAATGACTCCATATTAGCACAAGCCGCAATCAATAGCGTAAAAGAAGAATATAAAGCTGTAGGCATGGATACAGATAAAATCCAAAATAATTATATATTTATAGCAGGTCTTCAAATGCTAGGAATTGCATTAATTAGTATGTCATCTGCTATTGTAATTATGCTATTATCTTCTAGGGTAGCAGCTAATTTAGGAAGAACTTTAAGAGATAAAGTATTTAAAAAAGTAATGAACTTCTCTACAAAAGAATTTAGAGAGTTTTCAACAGCATCATTAATTACAAGAAGTACCAATGACATTCAACAAATACAAGGTTTAATTTCTATGCTATTTAGAGTAGTTGTATATGCACCAATTATAGGTATAGGTGGATTTTTAAGAGTACTTGCTAATAGCGATACCTCTATGGCATGGGTTATAGGTTTTGCTATTTTGTGTGTTATTGCAATAGTATTAGTGCTATTTACAGTAGCAATGCCAAAATTCAAAGTATTACAAAATTTAGTAGATAAGCTAAACCTAGTATCAAGAGAAATTTTAACAGGACTTCCAGTAATTAGAGCATTTAATACAAGTAAAAGAGAAGAAGAACGTTTTGATAGTTCAAATAAAGACCTAATGAAAGCAAATATATTTGTAAACCGAGCTATGAGCATAATGATGCCTGCTTTAATGTTTATAATGAACTCTATAATGCTACTTATAATATGGGTAGGAGGTCATAAAGTTGATGAAGGTATAATGCAAGTTGGAGATATGATGGCATTTATACAATACACAATGCAAATAGTAATGAGTTTCTTAATGATTTCAATGATATCAATTATGCTACCACGTGCAGCAGTATCAGCAAACCGTATTAATGAGGTATTAGAAAAAGAATTAAGTATAGCAAATAAAGAAAAAATAAAAAGATTTAAAGAAGATAAAAAAGGCTTAGTAGAATTTAAAAATGTATGTTTCAGATACCCAGATGCAGATGAAGAAATGCTAACAGATATAAACTTTACAGCAAAGCCAGGTGAAACAACAGCAATAATAGGAAGTACAGGAAGCGGAAAATCAACAATTGTAAACTTATTGCCACGTTTTTATGATGTAACAAGAGGAGAACTTTTAGTAGATGGTACAAATATAAAAGATGTACCGATAAAAGAATTAAGGAAAAAAATAGGATTTGTACCACAAAAAGGAATACTATTTTCAGGAACAATAAAAACAAACATAAAATATGGAAACCCTGAAATGAGTGACGAAGATATGATAAAAGCCGCTAAAATAGCACAAGCAGAAGAATTTATTTTAGCCAAAGAAGAAAAATATGATTCACCAATCGCACAAGGTGGAAATAACGTATCAGGTGGACAAAAACAACGTTTATCAATAGCAAGAGCAATTGCTATTTCACCAGAAATATTAGTATTTGATGACAGCTTTTCAGCTTTAGATTTAAAAACAGATAAGGCGCTTCGAGAAGCACTAGCCAAAGAAGTAAAAGGAAAAACAGTAATAATAGTAGCTCAAAGAATAAGCACAATAATGAATGCAGAGCAAATTGTAGTACTAGAAGAAGGAAAAGTAGTAGGAAAAGGAACACATGAAGAATTAATGAAAAAATGTGAAACATATAAGCAAATAGCAATTTCACAACTATCAGAAGAAGAACTAAATGGAAATAACAGTAAGGAGGTGGACTAAGTATGCCAGGACCAATGGGTGGACCTCGGAAGAGGACCAGCAGGAAAAACAGTAGAAAAAGCAAAAGATTTTAAAGGAACTACAAAAAAATTGATAAAAGATTATTTATCAAAATATAAAGTAGCAGTTGCAATTGTTATAATATTTGCAATAGGAAGTACAATATTTTCAATAGTAGGACCAAAAATATTAGGAAATGCGACAACAGAAATATTTAATGGTTTAATTAGCAAACTATCAGGAGGAGAAGGAATAAACTTTGGCAAAATAGGGGCAATACTTTTAAGTCTACTTACCCTTTACCTAATAAGTGCTATTTTCTCACTAGTGCAAGGTTTTACAATGACAGGAGTATCACAGAAGTTAACTTATAGCTTGCGTAATGACCTAGCTAAAAAAATAAATAAATTACCAATGAGTTATTTTGACAAAAGAACAAAAGGAGAAGTTCTATCAATTGTTACAAACGATATAGACACAGTTTCACAAAACTTAAACCAAAGTATTACACAAATAATAACAGCAATATGTACATTAATAGGAATTCTAATAATGATGTTATCAATAAGTGTAGAAATGACACTTATATCTTTACTAATATTACCAGTTACAGTAGTACTTGTAAAAATAATAGTAGGGAAATCACAAAAATACTTTAAGAAACAACAAGACTACTTAGGACACGTAAATGGTCAAGTAGAAGAAATATATGGTGGACACACTATAGTAAAAGCCTTTGGAGGAGAAGAAAAAGCTTTAGAAGAATTTAGAAAAGCAAATAATGAACTATATTCTTCAGCATGGAAATCTCAATTCCTATCAGGCTTAATACACCCAATAATGAACTTTATAGGAAATGTAGGTTATGTAGCTGTAGCCATATTAGGTGGATACTTAGCAGTACAAGGAAAAATTACAGTAGGAAACATACAATCATTTATACAATATAACAAACAATTTACACAGCCAATAAATCAAATAGCGCAAGTATCAAGTATGCTTCAATCAATGGTAGCAGCAACAGAAAGAGTATTTGAATTTTTAGAAGAGCCAGAAGAAGTAAAAGATGTAGAAAATCCAAAATCTACAAAAGGATTAAAAGGAAATGTAACCTTTGACCACGTACAATTTGGCTATGATAAAGATAAAATTATAATAAACGATTTTAGTGCGAAGATAAAAGACGGCCAAAAAATAGCAATAGTAGGACCAACAGGAGCAGGAAAAACCACAATAGTAAAACTATTAATGCGTTTTTACGATGTAAATAAAGGTGCAATATTAGTAGATGGAATAAATATAAAAGACTTTAAACGAGAAGACCTAAGAAAAATGTTTGGAATGGTACTTCAAGACACCTGGCTATTTGGAGGAAGTATAAAAGAAAACATACGTTACAGTAAGCCAGATGCTACAGACACAGAAGTAATAGAAGCAGCAAAAGCAGCACACGTACACCACTTCATAAAAACACTACCACAAGCATATGACATGATACTAGACGAAGAAACTAGCAATATTTCAAGCGGACAAAAACAATTACTAACAATAGCAAGAGTAATACTAGCAGACCCAGAAATACTAATATTAGACGAAGCAACAAGCTCAATAGACACAAGAACCGAGTTACAAATACAATCCGCAATGGATAACCTAATGAAAGGTAGAACCAGCTTTATAATAGCCCATAGGCTTTCAACAATAAAAAATGCTGACCTAATACTAGTAATGAACCACGGAGACATAGTAGAACAAGGAACCCACGAAGAACTACTAAAAAAAGGCGGTTTCTACGCAGACTTATATAATAGCCAATTCGAAGAAATAGAAGAATAACAAACAAGAGATTTTTGGGACGCACTCCAAAATCTCTTTTAATATTATATAAATAAATATCACTTGTAGGGGTCGCCCATAGGGCGACCAAAGTGGCGTCAAGCCACTTAAAAAATATTTTAAAATATTTGAAAATCTGTAACCAAATAAGGAAAATACAAAAATATATTTGTAAATATACATAAAATGTGATATACTTACCACATGTAAAAATTGTAACAAGTAAGCCTATAATTCATAATTGAAGGAGGAAAATTTATGAAAGAAAAATTGATAGCATTTACACGGAACAAGATAAACTTAATATGGATGGCTATATTAACTATAGTAGTAGGACTAATGTGCCTTGCACTACCTAGTATTGAAATTAGTAGTATGGGAATAATTGGATTAATATTACTATTAATTATAGTAGTAATATTAAATATAGTAATATTATTGGGTGTTGCTATTTGGTTATTATTTTTCGAAGAAGACGAAGAAAAAGTTAGAAACAATAATTTCTTTATACTGCTTTTATCAATGGACCAATATATATGGCTTCCAATATTTGCAGTAGTATATTTTGTATATAGAGAGATAATAACAATGATTGGTATATCATTTGGTATATTAGGAAGCATTATAGTATTTATTTGCTTATTACTTTTATCATCTTTTTGGGCAGATATTGTAGCCAAACATTTTTCTAAAAAAATAAATTAAAATCAAAAGTCGCCTGAATTCAGGCGACTTTTAAAAAATATTTAAAATAGTAGTAAAATTTTAATATTTATGGTACAATATATATATGCAAGGAGGATATAGTAAAATGAGTGATAAACAATTAATTTTAAATACAGTTCAAAAAGTAGATGATAAAACAAGTTATGAAGAAATATTATATACCCTTTATACACAACTAGAAATACAAAAAGGAATAAAAGATATGGAAGCAGGAAATACAAAAACTACTGGTGAAGTAAAGGAGATTATAAATAAATGGTAGTATGGACCGATAATGCAATATCACATATTACAGAGTTTATTGATGATGTTAGAAAAGATACTTAAGAAACAGCAAAATCATATATAAATAAACTTATTGATTATGTTGATATATTAGAAACGATGCCAAAAATAGGTAAAAAAATGGAATATATTATATCTAATCATGAAATAAGACAAATGATTTACAAAAAACATAGAATTATTTATCATATAAAAGGAAATGATACAGTTATTTTAGCTGTTTTACATACAAGATTAGATATCGATAAAGCACTAAGAAGATTAGATATCGATAAAGCACTAAGAAGATTAAAAAGAGATATTTTATAAAAGTACCAGTGAATTCTGGCTCTTTTCATTTTGAAGTTAGAATGATAAGGACAGATTTTAATATAACAAGGATTTTGAAAACATACCTGAAAATCTCTATATAAATTAAAGTAGAAAATCATAGATTTTATAATAACTCTATGATTTTTTTATTTTTTATGATATTATTACTAAAAAATTATATAAAGAAAAAATTAATAGGAGAAGGTATGGAAAGAGATAACATAGTAGATGAAATAGAAGAAAGAGACCTGGAAAGATTACAACAAATACAACAAGAGGTATTTAATAACATAACAGATTATGAAAAAGTGAAAACTTTTTATAAAGAAGCAAAAGAAAATAAAGATGTTCACATATTAGGGTACTATATAAAAGATAATTTAGTAGGCACAGTAACAATACATATATTAACATTACCATCAGGAAAAGATGCAACAATATGGGATTTAGCAGTAAAAGAAGAATATAGAAGATTAGGAATAGCAACCAAATTAATGAATAAAGCAGAAGAAATAGCCTTAGGTGAAGAAACAAAAAGGATATGGCTATTTAGCGGTTTTTATAGAAAAGGTGCACATGAATTATATAGAAGACTAGGCTATGATGAAAATAGAGATAAAGCATTTGTAAAAACTATAGAAAGGGAAAATTAGAAAATGGAAAAATCAGAAGTAATATTAGAAAAAGAAAACAATGACTATTTTAGAAAATGGATTATAGAAGAATGGAAACATCATAATACAGTAGACCCAATATATCAACTAAGAATTATAAAACCCGAAGAACTAACTTTTAAAGAAAATGAAGAATACTATAAAATAATGTTTAATAATGGAATGGTTGGATTTATAGGAATAAAAAATTATCCAAAAGAGTTATATTTGTATAGATTTTATATAGACGAAAAATACAGAAATAAAGGAATAGGAACAATAGCCTTAAATAAAATAATTGACATGGCGAAAGAACAAGATAAAGATATGTCATTAGAAGTAATGGGAGAAAATATTGCAAGAGATCTATATGAAAGATTAGGGTTTAAAACTCATTATAGAAGAATGGTATTAAAAATAAATGATGATATATATGAAAATTAAAAGATAGGGTAGAAAAACAATGAATATATTAAAACCACAAAGGCAACTATTTGAAAGCTTAACCCAAATAGATAATTTATTAGAAAAAATAGAAAAAGAAGATGAACTAGAAAATATTACTATTGAAAAATATAAAAAAGAAAAAATTGAATTTACAGATATAACAATAAAAAAAGCAATAATAAACAATACAGATATTATTAATAGTAATTTAGAAAAAAATACTTTTATAGATATACAATTTAATAATTGCAATTTTTCAAACACTTCTTTTGATAATTGCAGTTTTATAAGATGTGAATTTAATAACTGTAAATTAACAGGATGTAACTTTATTGAAAGTGGCTTATATGACATAGGTTTTATAGATACAAATATGAATTATACAAATTTATCAATGTCAAGTATGAAAAATATTATATATAAAAATACCATGTTAAGAAATAGCTGTTTTAATGAAAACAAAACAAAAAATATCATATTAAAAGAAGCGGACTTGACAGGAACGCAATTCTTTAAAACTAGCTTAAAAGGAATAGATCTTTCAGATAGCATAATTGAAAGAATAGCAGTATCAATAGAAGATATAAAAGGAGCAACAATTAATCAATTTCAGTCATTAGATTTGATGTATTTGTTAGGTGTAAAAATAAAAGATTCTATTCAATAAAATTTCAATCTTTAAAACATATAATAAACAAGAAGGTTATAGAATGAAAATATTAATAATAGAAGATGAATACAGTCTAGCAGATGCAATTGCAGAAACGTTAAAAAACGAAAATTTTACAGTAGAAATAGAAACAGATGGAGAAGAAGGAGAAAATAATGCCCTAACAAATGTTTATGATTTAATTTTACTAGATGTTATGCTACATAGTAAAAATGGGTTTGAAATATTAAAAGAATTAAGAAAAGAAAAAAATCAAACTCCTATTATAATGTTAACAGCGAAATCAGAAATATATGATAAACTAAATGGCTTAGAAAATGGCGCAGATGACTATATTACAAAACCTTTCCATATGAAAGAATTAGTTGCAAGAGTAAAAGTAGTATTAAAAAGAAAAATAGATATTGAAAATACTGATATTTTAGAGTATGAAGATTTAAAATTAGATATTAGAACAGGGAAAATGAAATCGCAAAATAATGAAATTGCAATTAATGGAAAAGAATTAGATTTGCTAGAAATGTTACTATTAAACAAAAAGCAAATTGTAAACAGAGAGCTACTCGCCAATAAAATATGGGGCTACAATAGTGAAGCAGAATATAATAATGTAGAAGTATATGTATCCTTTTTAAGGAAAAAGCTAAAACTCATAAAATCAAAAGTAAAAATAAAAGCAGTAAGAGGTATAGGTTATAAAATGGAGGTAGAAGATGATTAAAAAATTGGAGCAAAGGATATTTTTTGTAATCATAATATCATTAGCAACAGTCCTTTTAGGAATTATTATATTATTTGCAATTTTAAATTATGAAAATACAATAAATACTGCTACATTTATGATGGATAGATTTATAAATGGAGAAATGAAGAGAAAAGAAAACGATAAAATAATTCCTAATATAAATATAGATGGAGTATATTACATAGAAATAGAAGGTTCTAACATTATACAAAATTCAGATACAGAAAAAGACAAAGCAATAGAAGAATATGCAATTAAAGCTAGCAAAAAAGATAAAGAAACAGGAATAATAGGAAAGTACATATATAAAGTAAAGAAAATAAGAGGAAACGTAAAGAGTATAATGCTTATGGAAAATGAAGAAACTATTTGGCAAGTAAGGAAAATACTAATATCTTCTAGCATAATTTCAATTTTATCATTAATTATGCTATATATAATAGCCAAAAAAGTATCAAGGTTTATAGTAAAACCAGTAGAAGAAACCTTTGAAAAGCAAAAACAATTTATATCAGATGCATCACATGAACTAAAAACACCACTTGCAGTAATTGAAGCAAATGTAGATGTGTTATCAAACGAAGTAGGAGATAACAAATGGATGGTATATATTCAAAATGAAATTGAAAGTATGAATAAGCTAATAAATGAATTATTATTACTTACAAAAATAGAGAATATAGATAATATGAAAGAATACCATCAATTTGATATATCAAAGGAAATAGAAATAATATGCTCAATGTTTGAAAGTATGGCCTACGAAAAAAATGTAAAATTAAGTAGCAATATTCAAAAAGGCATTAATATGAATGGCAATAAAGAGGATTTAGAACATATACTATCTACCTTAATAGACAATGCAATTAAACATACAGAGCCAGAAAAGGAAGTAATAGTAGAATTAGCAAAAGAAAAAAGCGAAATCATAATGCAAATAAAAAATATAGGACAGCTAATTCCAGAAGAAGAAAGAGAAAAAATATTCGAACGATTTTATCGTATAGATAAATCAAGAAACAGAAAAGAAAAAAGGTATGGACTAGGCCTTGCAATAGCAAAATCAACAGTACAAAAATATAATGGAAACATAGAAGTACATTATAAAGAACCATTTACTATTTTTAAAGTAAGAATACCAACATAAACTTGACATAATTCACATAATTATATATAATTGTTGTATGTAAAAAAATAGCATAAGGAGGATTATCATTATGGCATGCAATGGTGAAAAGAATGTAAAAATCAAAAAAGTGAGGCACGAGGAAAGATGTGAAGTTTGTCGGAAAACATTTATAGGAAAGAAAATGTGGACAACTAAAGTTTTTGCTCCTATTGTATTTGGAGATAGTGTGCAAAGATTTTATTGCACAAAATGTTGCCCTACATCAAAATCAGTATTGGCTATTGCTCAAAAACTTGAAAATAAACGACACAAGCTGCCACCTATTGACGAATGATAATTTAATTGCAAAAAAACAGTATTATTTCAAAATTGAAAATACTGTTTTTTGCTTTATATACTTTATAAGAATAATAGAATGAAGTTTTTCTTATGAGGCAGTAAAATATATAAAAGGGCGGAGATTTGAAAAATCTGCCTTTTTCCTATTTTAATCTTTTAATATCACCATCTAAATTTTCGATTTTCTTAATACTATTGCTATCGTGCAAAATGACGTACTGCTTTTTCTAGATGGGCTCATTGTAAATGATTGAGTAGCAGAATCAATTTTAAACTCGCGGAATGCCACTAGTTTAAAATTAGGATTTGAATTATCTTTTACTTTCATTTGTGCTTTTATGATTTCATTTTTCATAAATACCACTTCTTTAACTAACTGTTTATAAACTATTCTATAAATGAAAACAAATAATATAAAAAACAAGTTGACATATTATAGACTTTCCTATATAATAGTAAAAATTGCAAGTAACTATTAAATTCCAATTCTTAATTAAGGAGGATAAACTATGACAAAAAAAGATTTTGAAAATTTTATTAGAAGTAATCTAAAAGATTTATCTTTAGAAGAACAAGAAAAAATATTAATAAAAATACGCCGGACTTGGATGCCTGATATAATAAAAAAATTCGATAATCGGATTGAAAAAAGTTATAATCACTGTCCAAAGTGTGGAAAGTATTCACTAAAAAAGAAATGCCGTGTTGAAACTAAAGAAGTGACTGATTATGGTGTTACAGTATATACTGACTGTGGTTATGGAGATGATGATGAAATTGCTGATGTAACATATTTAGTCTATTATAATGTTTGTCCTGTTTGTGGTGGATTAACAGAAAAAAACAGATATGAAATTAGAGAAACAAATCGTCATAGAAGAAAGTAAGTCTAGTAAAAACAAAAAAATTATACATGTTTTTTAAATATGTATAATTTTTTTGCTATTTTCAATAATTCTTCAATCTTTATATAGTATCCTATAAACGAAAACAAAGTTGCTTTCAAAATATCAATAAAATATGGAGAAGAAGAATAATGGAAGAATTAAAATCAAATGAGAACAAAAAGTTAGAAATAGAAGTGGAAGGAGGAATTTATAACCGCTATGCAATTCAAACACACTACGTGCAAATAGGAGAAGATTATTTAGAATTAATCAAAAAATATGTATTACCTTATTACAAAGAAGGGGATATTTTATCAATAAGTGAAAAAATTATTTCACTATGTCAAAAAAGAGTAGTATATAAAAAAGACATGAAAGTAAGCAAGTTAGCTAAGTTTCTATCAAAATTTGCAATGAGTAGTGATGCAGGAATTGGTGTAGATAGCCCTTACAAAATGCAGTTTGCTATTAATTTATGTGGAAGAATAAAAGTTATATATGCAGCTATTTTAGCAGGAATAGGAAAGCTATTTCACAAAAAAGGAATATTTTATAACATAGTAGGAATGGAAGTAACAGGTTTAGATGGCTTTTATGATAAGGTATTCCCTGAATACGGAGAATTTGGAATTCGTATTCCAGAAAATCCGACTAAAGTTTGCAATGAAATTGAAGAAAAATTAGGAATAACTTCTATGATAGTTGATGCAAATGATTTAGAAAGAGTTATTTTAGGAAAAGCAGATAGTATAAAAAGAGAAAATGACTTTTTAGAAAAACTAATAGAAGATAACCCAGCAGGACAATCAGCTCAACTTACACCATTTATTTTGATAAGAAAGCAAGAAGAAAAATAAAATTTAGGAGGTAAAAAATGTATATATTAAAAAACAGTCTAGTTTCTATTATAAGAAACAAAGGAAGAAATATTTTAATAGGTATTATTATTCTAGTTATTGCATGTAGCACAACAGTAACGCTAGCAATAAGAAATACAGCAAGTAATTTAGTAGAAAATTATAGAGAATCACACGATATTATTGCCAGTATTTCCTTTGACAGAAAACAATTAACAAACAATTTTAAAGGTGGAGAAGATAATTTAAAAGATAATATAGAAGCGTTTAATAATATAGAATCTCTTAATTTAGACACAGTTAAAAATTATGGAGAAAGTGATTATTTAAAAGGCTATTACTATATGTATTCTACTTCTTTAAATAGTGACACATTAAGTAAAGCATCCGATACATATGAATATGAAGTAGAAGATAAACAAACTACAACCAGCACTTCAAGTACAACAACAGGTGGAAATTCAGGAATGCCAAATGGAAGACCAGGTGGTGGCGGAGAAGAAAGAAGAACGACAATAAATAACAATACAACTACCATTATAACAAGAACAAAAGAAAAATTTGAAAGTGATAAAAATTTAACAGGAGATTTCGAGCTAGATGGATATTCTTCTTATGATGCAATGACTGACTTTGTAAATGGAACTTATCAAGTAACAGAGGGAGAAATGATATCAGACTTTGAAGCTTTAGAATGTGTAGTAAGTTCAGAATTAGCAATTCTAAATGAAATAGAAGTAGGTGGGACTATTACACTAAAAAATTCAAATACAGAAGTAACTTATGAATTTTTAGTAAAAGGAATATATAAAGATAATTCCGATTCAAATGATGTAGTAAAGATGTTCTCATCTTCAGCTAATAAAATAATAACAGGAAGCGGAGTAATAGAAAAAATAGTAGCAGAAGATAGCACAGCTATTACAAATATAACACCATCTTTCATAGTAAAAGATGAAGAATCAATTGAAAAATTTACAGAAGAATTAAAAGAAAAGGGACTAAATGAATATTTTACAGTAAACACAAACTTAGATGAACTACAAAATGCAACAAAATCAATAGAAAATGTAAAAACATTTGCAAGCACATTTTTAATAATTACATTAATTATATCATCTATCGTATTATTTGTTATTAATATGATAAATATAAGAGAAAGAAAATACGAAATAGGAGTATTTAGAACAATTGGAGTTAGTAAATTCAAACTAACAATGCAGTTTGTTTTAGAGTTATTGATAGTAGCAATTATCATGCTAATGATAGGAGCTGTTTGTGGAAGTTTTATATCTAAGCCAGTAGGAAATAGCTTACTTCAAAATGAAATAGAATCAAATGCAGAAGAAGAGGAACAAATTTCTAACAATTTTGGAAAAGGACAAATGCCAATGCAATATAACCAAACTGCAAAAATAGAACCAATTAATAATATTGATGCACTAGTAGATATTACAGTAATTGCACAATTGGTTGGAATAGGAATATTATTAACATTTATCAGCAGTCTTGCTTCTATGATTAGCATACAAAGATTTAGTCCACTTACTATATTGAAAGAGAGGTCATAAATTATGGGAATTTTAAAATTAGAAAATGTAAGTTACAGATATAAAGATGCGCCAAAAGATAGCTATGTATTTAAAGATATAAATTATGAATTTGAACAAGGAAAAATATATGCAATAAAAGGCAAAAGCGGAAGCGGAAAAACAACATTACTATCATTAATAACAGGACTTGAAAAATGTACAGAAGGAAATGTACTATATGATGGAAAAAAATTAAGAAAAATAAATTTAGATAACTATAGAAACACAGACATAGGAATTGTTTTTCAAAGCTACAATTTACTACCACGACTAACAGCAATAGAAAACATCATATTATCAATGGATGTAAGCAAAGTAAAAGTAAAAAATAAAAAACAAAAAGCGTTAGAACTTATGAAAAGTGTAGGACTATCAGAAGAACAAGCAAAAAGAAAAATATTAAAACTATCAGGAGGAGAACAACAACGTATAGCAATTGCCAGAAGCTTATCCTACAACCCTAAAATTATAATTGCAGATGAACCAACAGGAAATTTAGACAAAGAAACAGAAAATGACATACTAAAAATATTTAAATCTTTAGCGAAAGATGAAAATAAATGTATAATAATAGTAACTCATTCACAAAATGTATGTAATGAAGTTGATGAGGTATACGAGTTAGCAAGTAAAAAAGTAAATTAGTATAAAGGAATGATATGTTATGAAAAATAAAATTTTATATTTAATTATTGGAATTTTAATAGGAGCAATTGCTACTACAACAGCATTTTTGATTTATAATAAAACACTATCAAAAAATTTTAATCAACCAGAAATGATGCAAATGGATGAAAACCAAAGAAAAGAGTTACCATCAAATAGAAATATGAGAGAACCAGATGAGAAAGAAAATCAAAGAGGGGGAACATCTCCTAAAATGCCATCAAGTTCAAACAATAATATATAGATGGGAGGGAAAATATGAAAAAGGAAACAAAGATACAATTATGCATTATCTTAGTGCTGGCAATAGTTTTAGGAATACTTGCAGTAATTACAATCAAAGAAATGAACCAAAACAATCCAAGCCAAGTGTATGATAGAGATGAAATAAGAAAAGAATTTGGACACCAAGATGAAGAAGAAACAGAAAAAGAAACAAAAGCAAATGATGTAGATGCAGGCCAAGAAGTAACTCGGAAGTGATATTGATTTAAGTAAGTATAGTTCAAATATAACAATAACAAATGGTGGAGAATATACACTAAAAGGAGAATTCAAAAACACTGTTTTAATAAATGCTAAAAGTGATGTTACACTAATCTTAGATGGAGTAAATATACAAAATAGTATTACAGCAGCAATAGCAAATATTGGAGAAAGTAATTTGACTATAAAATTAAAAGAAAATTCAACTAACACTTTATCAGATGGAGGCTCAAGTGAATATGACGCATGTATATATTCTAATGGAGCACTTATAATAGAAGGTAGTGGAACATTAAATGTATATGGAAATCAAGAAGAAGGAGAAGGAATTGCAACTGAAACAAATGACATTACTATAAATGGAGGAATTATAAACATTGAATGCCAAGACGATGGAATAAATGCAGGAGGAGATGGCGGAGTAATTACCATAAATGATGGAGAAATTTATATAAAAGCAAATGGAGATGGAATAGACTCTAACAAAAATTTAATAATAAATGGAGGAAATATATACACTATGGGTTCTTCAGTAGGAGGAGATGCAGGAATAGATACAGATGAAGGTTTTGTAATAAATGGCGGAGAACTAATAGCACTAGGCTCAGATATGCTAGAAAAACCAGAAAAAGACTCTACTCAAAAATCAGTATGTTTTGAATTAAGCACACGAATATCAGAAGGAACAAAAATTACTCTAAAAAATGAAAATAACGAAGAAATAATAACCTTCGAAGCAAAAGAAGATTTTAGAACTTTAATAATATGTACTCCAAAATTAACAAATGGAACATATTATTTATATCAAAATGAAGAGAAAACCAATTATACAGCACAGGCAGAATAGAAAGATTTGGGACGCGTCCAAATCTTTCCTATAATAAAAACAAACTGAACCACAAAATGCATATTTTGCAGTTCAGTTTGTTTTTATTATTTAGTAGACACATTATCAATATTTTCGCCATTTGATTGAAAGATTTGTGGAAAACAGTAGAATTATGGCGAAACATTTTTCTTGAAAGTAAGGCTAGTGTGTGATAAAATAATAAAAGTTTATTTCAAAAATTTTTATCTTAGTAAAATCCAATAAAGCAAAATAATTATAAAGGAGGAAATGTATGGAGGAAGATTTAAAACTAATACAGCAGAAAGCAAAATTAAACAAGTAGACAAACAAAGAGCAGAATACTATAAACACTTCACAAGTCAAAACTGGGGAGATAGAGATAACTACGATTTATGCATAGACACAGCTAAATTAGGTGTAGTGCAAAGTATTGATATATTGGAAGAATATATTAAAAAAAGAATAAAATAAAAATATAAAAATAGAGAATAATCTACTTAATGATAAAATATTCTCTATTTTTTATAGTTTTACTAAACAATACTTTTAGCCAATAAAATTTCTTAAAACATAAAACAAACGTTTGACAAATTCCTGGAAATAATATATAATATCGAAAAAAGGAAGTGGTATTATGCAAGAAAATAAGTTAGCATTATTTGAAGAAAAAGAAATTAGGATGAAGTGGTATAAGGACGATTGGTTTTATTCAGTAGTTGATATAATATTTGCATTAACAGATAGCAAAGATCCAAAAGACTATTGGTATAAACTTAAGACAAGAGTTAACGAGGAATCCAAAATTGAACTATCGACAATTTGTCGACGTTTGAAATTAATTGCAAAAGATGGCAAAATGAGAGAAACAGACTGTGCGGATACAAAAGGAATATTAAGAATTATTCAATCTATTCCATCTCCAAAAGCAGAGCCATTTAAACTATGGCTAGCACAAGTAGGAAGTGAAAGATTAGAAGAAATTGTAAATCCAGAACTTGCTATTAATAGAGCAAAAGAAACATACATAAGAAAAGGTTACGAAGATACATGGATTGCTCAACGTTTAAAGTCAATAGATAGCAGAAAAGAATTAACAGATACTTGGAAAGAACGAGGAGCGAAAAACAGAGATTATGCTATATTAACAGATGAAATATACAAAAGTACATTTAATGTAAATACTACTCAATATAAAGAATTAAAAGGTATTAATAAAACAAAAAGAAATTTACGAGATAGCATGGGAAAACTAGAACTTGCAATAACAAATTTAGCAGAGGTAACAGCCAATGAAATGCATAACACTAACAACAGTTTCGGACTAGAAGAACTTAAAGATGATGTAAAAGAAGCAGGAAAAATAACAGGTAAAGCTAGAAAAGAAATAGAAGAAAAAATAGGAAAGAAAGTTGTAGAAAAAACAAATTATAAAGATTTAGCAAGCGTACAGTTAAAGCAAATTAAAAATAATTAGTATATGTTAAGATTATTGTAACATTATTACATTATTGCTATAATATCAAATAGATAAATATTAAACTATAATGGAGGTAAATTATGGAATTATGTTGTACTTATATTGAAACAAATAAATTTAAAGAAGTTGTATCTTTTTATGAAAAAATATTACAAATCAAACCTAATGTCTATACTAAAGATAGATGGGTAGAGTTTGAAATTGGAAATAGATTATCAATTTATAATAAAAAATTTGATGAAGATAGAATAAAAAATAATAATGCAAATTATAATGAAGCTTATATAAAAGATTTTAGTAAATCACAAGACAGAAAAGTTAATAATATTATTACTTTAAATTTTTATACAGAAGATTTAAATTTAGAATATTCAAGAATAAAGGAACTAAATATTGAAGAAATTTCAGAAATAATGTATGTTAATATTACAGAACCATATTATTATTTTACAATAAAAGATCCAGAAGGAAATTTATTAGAAATTTGTGGAGATAAATATATAGAAGAGTAAAGATAAATTTTAAGGAGAAAAACAATGTCTTTAATAAATGTAAATAATCTAACCTTTGGCTATGAAGGAAGTATAAATAATGTATTTGAAAATGTATCATTTAATCTAGATACAGACTGGAAACTTGGACTAATAGGTAGAAATGGCAAGGGCAAAACCACCTTTTTAAAACTATTATTAGGCAAATACGAATACAAAGGAACAATATCAAAAAATGTAGAATTTGATTATTTTCCTTTTGCAATAGAAAATAAAGAAAAAATGGCAATAGAAGTCGTCAATGAAATTGCACCAAATGTAGAAGATTGGGAAATTATTAAAGAATTAAATTTACTAAACACAAATGCCGAAATCCTTTATAGAAATTTCAATATATTAAGTGGCGGAGAGCAAGTAAAAATACTTTTAATAAGTTTATTCTTAAAAGGCAATAACTTCTTACTTATCGATGAACCTACAAATCATTTAGATACTGAAACAAAAGAAAACTTAGTAGAATATTTAAACAAGAAAAAAGGCTTTATATTAGTATCACACGATAGGAACTTTTTAGATAAAGTAGTAGACCATATTATTTCTATAAATAATACAAACATAGAAATACAAAAAGGAAACTTTACATCATGGCAAGAAAATAAAGAGGCACAAGATAATTTTGAAAAAACTCAAAACGAAAAATTAATAAAAGATATAAATAGATTAGAAACAGCCTCAAAAAATACAGCAAAATGGTCTGACAAAATAGAAAAAAGTAAATATAATAATAAATCTAGTGAATTTGTAGATAGAGGCTATATAGGTCATCAGTCAGCAAAAATGATGAAAAAATCTAAAGTAATAGAAAAAAGAATAGAAAAATCAATTGAGCAAAAATCTAACTTATTACATAATGTAGACAGAGCCGATAGCCTAAAAATAACACCATTAGAAACTAGAAAAAGCCCGCTAATAGTAGCGGATAATTTACAGATAAAATATGAAGATAAAGCCATATTTAGTAAAGTATCATTTGAAATAGAAAACGAAGATAGAATAGCAATAACAGGAAAAAATGGAGTAGGAAAATCAAGCTTATTAAAATTAATAATGGAAAATGAAATAAAATACGAAGGAAACTTAAAAAAAGTAAGTGATATAAAAATATCATATGTATCACAAAGCACAGAAAACCTAAAAGGCACGCTAAAAGAATTTGCAAAGAATAATAAAGTAGACGAAAGCATATTTAAAGCAATGCTATCAAAAATGGGCTTCTCAAACCTAGAATTTGAAAGCGATATAAGCAAAATGAGCGAAGGACAAAAGAAAAAAGTACTAATAGCAAAAAGCATCTCTGAACCCGCAAACCTATATATATGGGACGAACCACTAAACTATATAGATATCTTAACAAGAATACAAATAGAAGAAGCAATAATAAAATATAAACCTACAATTATATTTGTAGAACATGACGAAACTTTTATAAAAAATGTAGCTACGAAAGTGATAAGTTTGAAAAAAATTTTCTAAAATAACTTGAATAATAAACAAATGTTTGATATAATTATAAAAACGTGAAAATTGGAGATGATAGTATTGAGTAATTTACAAGCAGAAGAATATAAAAATTTTGAAGAAATAAAGAACATTAGAGAAGATGGAACTGAATATTGGAGTGCTAGAGAGTTAAGTAGAGTGTTACAATATAAAAAATGGGAAAATTTTGCTAAGGTAATAGATAGAGCAAAACTAGCATGTCAAAATAGTGGAAGAGATATAGAATACGATTTTCCTGAGGTTAGGAAAATCGTTGAAGCGGGTGCATTACAGAAGAAAGTAGTTGATTATGAATTATCAAGATATGCTTGTTATTTAATAGTACAAAACGGAGATCCAAGAAAAGAAGTAATTGCTCTAGGACAAACTTATTTTGCAATTCAAACTAGAAGACAAGAAGTTGCTGATTATTT
>CAOJVB010000037.1 GCA_948444845.1 uncultured Clostridiaceae bacterium
TTATATATATTAAATTTTTATATATTTTTGTTTCACATCATTGACACTTATACAACAATATACATAAAATAATTATGTTATTATTGATTTGCTTTATGTTATGTGTTATAATTACATTATACTAAATTATTTTCTATATAAAAGGAGGATTTTTTCATGAATACATTTTTGGCAATAGTTTCTTTTATTATACGGTTAGTCTTTGGTTTGTTAGGCATACTTGCGTGTATCCATTATTTTTATACTGGTGCACAGTTACTTTCGTGGAAAGACAAATGTAAAATGGATATAGTATATGGTACCTTTGGAGTATTAACAGCTATACTTTTTGCATCTTTTGGTGCAATTCTTATAGTATCCTTATTTATCTAACCGTTCTCTATATTGAGACAAGTTAAAATGGAGTTTCATATTTGAAACTCCATTCTTGTTTTTTATTCTTCTGTCTCATTCTCAGAATTTATTAACTCTATACTTACAACTTTTCCACCGTCATTTGTTCTCATTAATGTAACACCTTGTGTTGAACGTCCTAGTACACTTATGTCTTCTACTTTTAATCTTATTATTGTTCCTTTGTCTGTTATAAGCATTACGTCTTCTTCTCCTGTTGCTATTCTTATTCCTACTATGTCGCCTGTTTTTGGTGTTATTTTGTAAGTTAATACTCCTCTTCCGCCTCTGTTTTGTACTCTGTATTCGTCTAGTTCTGTTCTTTTTCCAAAGCCGTGTTCTGTTATTGAAAGTAGTGTTGCTTTGCTTCCTACTATTATACTTTCCATTCCTATTACTTCATCGCCATCATCTAAACGTATTCCTATAACTCCTTGTGCTGTTCTTCCTACTGAACGTACGTCTTTTTCGCTATATGTTATTGCTAAACCTTTTTTAGTTACCATTACTATGTTATCTTGTCCATCTGTAAGTCTTACATCTATTAATTCGTCATCGTCTTTTAAAGCTATTGCAAGTAATCCTGTTGTTCTTGAAGAATCGTATTCATTTAGTGGTGTTTTTTTAATTAAACCACTCTTTGTTCCCATTAATAGGTATTTTCCTTCTGCAAAGTTTTGAATTGGTATTATTGTTGATACTTTTTCGCCACTATCTAATTTTAATAAATTAACTATTGCTGTTCCTTTAGCTGTTCTACCTGATTCTGGTATTTGATATCCTTTTAATTTATATAATTTACCTTTATTTGTGAAGAATAATATAGTGTCATGTGTTGATGCTGTAAATATTTGTTTTACAAAATCATCTTCTTTTGTTGTCATTCCTGTAATGCCTTTTCCACCTCTTTTTTGACTCTTATATGTATCTATTGGCATTCTTTTTATATATCCAAAATGACTTAATGTAATTACACATTGTTCTTCTTTTATTAAATCTTCAATGTCTAAATCTCCTTCTGCTGCTACTATTTTTGTTTTTCTTTCATCACCAAATTTTTCTCTTATTTCTATTAATTCTTCTTTTATTATTTCACAGACTAATCTTTCACTATTTAATATTTCTCTTAAATGAGCAATTAATTCCATTAATTGTTTGTATTCTTCTTCTATTTTTTCACGTTGTAAACCTGATAATGTTTTTAATCTCATATCTAATATAGCTTGTGCTTGTATGTCTGAAAGTCCAAATCTATCCATTAATTTTTCTTTTGCATCATCATAAGAATTACGTATAATGTTAATTACTTCATCTATATTATCAATAGCTATTCTTAAACCTTCTAAAATGTGAGCTCTAGCTAGTGCTTTATCAAGTTCAAATTTTGTTCTACGAACTACTACATCTTTTCTGTGGTTTATGTAGTGGTCTAGGCATTGTCTTAATGTTAATATTTTTGGTTCTCCATTAACTAATGCAAGCATTATAATACCAAAAGTTATTTGCATTTGTGTAAATTTATATAATTGATTTAATATTACATTAGCATTTGCATCTCTTTTTAATTCAACAACAACTCTAACTTTGTGTTCTCTGTCAGATTCGTCTCTTATTTCGCCTATTCCTTCAATTCTTTTTTCCCTAACTAATGCAGCGATATTCTCTATTAATTTAGCTTTGTTTACTTGGTATGGAAGTGAATTAACTATTATTCTTTGTTTGTTTCCACTCATTTCTTCTATTTCTGCTTCTGCTCTTAAAGTTATTTTTCCTCTACCTGTTGTATAAGCTTCTTTTATTCCTTCTCTTCCTAGTATTAATCCTTCTGTTGGGAAATCTGGACCTTTTATTACACTCATTAAGTCTTCATCTGTTACGTTGTCTTCATCTATTATTTTTATAATTCCATTTATTACTTCTGTTAAGTTATGTGGTGGTATATTTGTTGCCATACCTACGGCTATACCTGATGAACCATTTACTAAAAGTGCTGGTATTTTTGCTGGTAATACTGTTGGCTCTTGAAGTCTATCATCAAAGTTTGGCATAAAATCTACAGTATTTTTTTCAATATCTGTAAGCATAACTTCTGCCATTTTTGACATTCTAGCTTCTGTATAACGGTAAGCAGCAGCTCCATCACCATCAATAGAACCAAAGTTTCCGTGTCCATCAATTAATTGATATCTCATAGAGAAGTCTTGTGCAAGTCTTACCATTGCATCATAAACTGAACTATCTCCATGTGGATGGTACCTACCTAAAACGTCTCCAACTGTTGTTGCAGATTTTCTATATGGCTTGTCTGGTGTTAACCCATCTTCATGCATTGTATATAAAATTCTTCTATGTACTGGTTTTAAACCATCTCTAACATCTGGAAGTGCACGAGATACTATAACGCTCATTGCATAGTCTATATATGCTGTTTTCATCTCTGTTTCAATATCTCTGTCAATAATTTTTCCATCTTTGTCTTGTATTTCTTCCATTTTTTATTTTTCCTTCCTTTCGCTTAGAAACTGCCTAGTTTCATGTATATTTGTATTATATTTTAAATATAAAAAAAAAGCAAGAAAAAACAGCAAAAAACTTACGGAAATTTACGTTTTTTTGCTGTTCTTTTATACCTTTATTTCTTATATTTCTATATTGTTTTTTATAATACTATTTCAATTTATTTCCACAGTAATTACAATATATCCATTCATCATCTATAATTTTACCACATTTAGTACAATACTTTTTTCTACCTTCTTCTTTATTTTCTTCAATTTCATTATTATTCACTTTCTCAATATTATTTAACTGTTTATTTTCTTGTTCTTGATTAGTATATTGTCTTTCTTCCTCTTTAATAAAAAATTCTTTTCTTTTCTTAAAATATATATAATTAGGAAATATCCATATACTATATATAATTAAATAACTAATTAAACAAGCTATTAATATTGGAGTTATAGCACCATTAATGTCAATCATATTCTCACTAGATAATATAATACTAAATACAGCTACAAATATATTCCAAGCTGGATATAAAAATAGGTATGTAATAAAAACACTAAATGAATATTTTTCCCTTCTTAAAAACATTATATATGTTACACAAAGTAAAATAATAAATGCAAAGTTTACTATTACAATTGAGCCTTCAAAAAAATTTAATTCTTCAAAATCAATATTATTATATTCAGCTATTGCTATTATTGAATATAGTATTCCAAAAGGAAATAAAAAATATTGCCAAACTCTCCACCAATTCATTTTTAATTTTTCTTTTTTATTATTTTCCATAACTAACCACCTTTATAATATTTTATTTTTATAAAAATCATAAATTCAAATTTCTACACCATTCTCCCATATTTCTTCTGAAGATAAATCTATATTTTCATTCCAACTAATTCCATGCCCGCCAGCATCAACTACTACATTATTAAATATATCTTTATTATTTAATATTTTAAATACTTCAAATTTATTTAATAATTTTTTCATATCATATTGCTTCTTTATACCATTTTCAAATTCTGCTATAATTATCAAATTTTCTTTTGGAATTATATTTTTTATTTTGTAAAACATTATATTTTCTCCTATTTCAATGATTTTATTTTTCCTTATTTATTTTATCATTACCTTTTATTTAAATCAACTGTTGAGTTAATTTTTTATATAACATATTCATTTTTATTTATTATATTTTTCTTGTTGTTGCATATTAAATATTGTCTTTTGACTTTCTATTTCAGCACGTAGTTCTTCTTTTGTTGGTAAATATAATCTATATTTAGAGGCAAATAATTGCTCGTTTCCATTTAACATAGAATATTTTGCAATATCTTCATCTGTATCTGAACATAGTATAATTCCTATTGTTGGGTTGTCGTCTTCTCCTCTTTTTAATTCGTCAAACATTCTAATATACATATCCATTTGACCTATATCTTGATGTGTTATTTTACTTGTTTTTAAATCTACTAACACAAAACATTTCAATATGTAATTATAAAAAACTAAATCAATATAATAATCTTCTTTTTCTGTATGTATGTGAAGTTGCCTTGCTACAAATGCATATCCTTTTCCTAGTTCTATTAAAAATTTTTGAATATTAGATATTATACTTTTTTCTAATTCTGATTCTGTGAAAGATTGCTTAGGAGAAAATCCTAAAAATTCTGCTATTACAGGATTTTTTACAAATTCTAATTTGTTTAATAAATCATCTTTTGTTTTTTCTTTCATTTCTTCAATTACTGGTTCTTTAATTTGTGATTTTAATAGTCTGTAATAATATTGTGATGAAATATTACGTTGCAATGTTCTTACGCTCCATGTTTGCTCTAAAGCTTCTTTTGTATACCACTCTCTTGCTTTTTCATCCACAACTTGTATTAATATTGAGTAATGTGACCAAGATAATATTTTTCGAGATTTTCCAGACAGTGTCTGGAAAATGTTTTGAAACATCTTATAAAAAGCATAACAATTGTATAAATTTGTTTTTGTAAATCCTTTTCCATATATTTTGGTTAGTTCCTTTGATAATATTTTTATTGTATTTTTTCCATAATCAGCTCTATCGTTTCCTTTTAGTTCTTCTTCGGCAATTCTATATCCAATTAACCAATTTCTCTCAACTAATGCAATATTAATAGATTGATATGCATAATTCTTTGCTGAATTAATAATAGTACATATATCTTCTAATACATTTTCTGTATTTTGGTATTTTATAATATTAAAATTACTATTTATTTTTTCCAAGTCCATTTCTTCCTTCTTTCTTATATATAATTTGATTTCATTTTCTATTAATTTTCTAAATAAAATAATTCTTCTAATTGTGCACACACTGTGTACACAATCTATTTATATTTTATAATTTATTTTTCTTTCATATTTAAATATTTTAATAAAGTAAGTTTAAAATTTTCAAGTCAAAAATTGGAAAATATCTAAATCAGCATTTTTGCTAATTCTTGCTGTTCTACACTTAAATTAAAATCTCTTCCATTATTTTTTATTAAGCTATGTAAATTTTCTATTGTTCTTGCTTCTTTTAATGTGTTTTCCATTGGCACTAGTTCTTTTAGTTCTGCTCTTATTTTATATATTTGTGTTGTCATCCCTTCAAAGTCTTTGTTATTAAAACATTCTTTCCAATTGTTTGAATATTTTTGCAGTCTTTCAGCACTTTTTATTTGTTTGTTGAATTCGCTTTCTATATTATTTGCTACATTATTTAATAATGTATTTTTTCCTGTTCTTATTGTTCTTGCTATTGTTGTTGGTAATATTCCTTTTGCTTGAGTTTTTTCTAGTACATAATCTATCGTATCTGACATTCCGTCTATTATTCCACCTTTTTGAACTGCTGCTTGCATTTGTGATATGTTGTCGAAGTTTCCTGTAACTATTCCGAATCGCACTTTTTCCTAAGTCTATTGCAGATGAAACTACTTTTTTTATTCCTTCTGATAGTCCTTCTTGTAATAATGTATCTTTTATTTCTATTACTTGATTTTCTATTAAATCTGGAAGTAACATTCGAAGTCCTATATCCATTCCTACATTTATTGTTTTTCCTAATGTTGTTTCTAAAAAATTATTTTGCTCTTTTTTTATTTCTATATTATTTGAAATATTATTTTCTTGTAAATTATTTTCCATTAATTCCATATACTTGTCCTCCTTTTATATATTAAATATTTTTTCATAATCTTTTTTAATTTCTTTTTTTACTAATTTATTTTGTTTATAATTTTTATTAATTAATAAATTATATTTTTCATTAAAATTTATTTTTCCTAATATTTTATATTCATTAAATATATTTTTAATAATTTTATCTTTTACTGAATGTTTATTATATTTATTAATTAATAAATTAATTTTATCTTTTTCTATATTCCATTCTTTATTATAAATTTCTAATAATCTTTTTGCCTTTTTTATTTCTATTAAATTCGATTCAAATAAAAATATATTTATATCACTATTTATTATTATATTTTTTGTATATTCAAAAAAACATTCTGCTGAATTATCTATTATAATATAATCATAATTTTCTTTTAATTCTTCTAATATATTTTTAACTTTTGAACTACTTATTTTGTATTTGCTATCAAATAATAAATTCATACCTGATATTAAATCTATATTTTTATTTATTTTAATAATTAAATCTTTTATATTAATTTGATTGCTTATTAAATCATTATTTTTAATTCTATTTTTTATTTTTTCTGGATATTTATTTACACCTAGAAGGGTGTGCAGACTATTATTTAGAATATCAAAATCCACGATTAAAATATTGTAATTATTTTCTTTTAATAAATTAGCAATATTAATTGTTGCCATACTTTTTCCAACTCCACCTGTACCTAATATACTAATTACTTTTTTATTTAAATTTATTTTTGTATTTATTTTATTTTTTCTTTTTAATTTTAATTTAATTTTTTCTAATATTTTATTTTTTGTTTTTTCATTTTCTTCTATTTCTTTTTTGCTAATTAAATTTTCTCCATTATTAATATTTATATTATTTTTAATTAATATATTTTTTAAATTTTCTAATTCTTGTATTATTTTTTCATTTTCACTATAATTATTTTTTATTAAATTAATAATGTCATTAATTTCTATTTTATTATTATAAAATATTTTAAAAATACCTTTTGCATATAAATAATTTTCTAATTCTTCTTTTTTATTTTCTAATATTAAAATTATTTTTATATTATTATTTTTTTCTTTTATTTTTTCTATTAATTTTTTTATTTCATATTCTCCTGGTAAAAATTCACTTAATATTAAATAATCAATTTCTTTTCTATTTTCTATTAATTCAAATATACCATCTTGATATTGAATGTCATTTGCTATTATATTAAATTCATTTATTTCTTTTAATTTATCATTGACGGTTGAATTACATAATGCAGTTATTATATTTTTCATAACAATCCCTCTTTTCTTTTTGCACTTTATGTATATTATTTTTTAGTATTTCATTAATTCCTTCTTTTACTTTTATCCGTTATTATTCAATTACTTTTCTTTCCTCTTCTGAGCTCTCTACTTTTGTAAGTATATGGTCATCTCCTACAAACATTAAACATTCTCCTCTTTTTAATGACTTAATTTCTATTTTTTCTTTTTCTGATAAATTTGTAAATTCTGAAAGTAATTTTATATTTTCTTCTTCTAGTGAAAAAAATGTTTTTATTTCTGAATTATTTAAAATACTTTTTCCATAAGCTCCATTTTCTAAACTAAATAAATCTGAAATATCTTGTGTAATTGCTACACCACTTCCTCCATATTTTCTTATTGTTTTAAATATTTTATAAATAAAACTTGCTACTTCTTTATTTGATGTTACTCCAATTAATCTCCAAATTTCATCTAAATAAATTGCTTTTTTTACGCTTCTATCTTTTTTTATTTTATCCCAAAATAGTGTAGTAAATAAAAACATTCCATATTTTAAATTTTCTTCTCCTAATTCATATACATCTGCAACTATTAATTTATTATTTAATTCTACATTTGTGTAATTACCACTTTTGAATAAATAAAAAGTATATTACCAAATATAGTAATATACCCTCTATATAATTATTAAATAAATGGAATAAAAGGTTTAGTTATAGATGTTCCTTCCCATCTTTTTGTTTCATAATCTATTTCATCTTCTCTTAATAATTCGGTTTCCGTTTCATCTAAAAACTTATATTCCAAATAAACAAATACATACTTCTTCTTATCAATCGTTTCTCCATATACTTCAATTCTATTAAATATCTTCTTTAAATCATCATTAGTTAATTCTTTATTGTTAATATTCTTTATTGTATCTTTAAATTCCTTGCATTTTAATTCTGCAATTTGTATATCTTTTTGTATATTTTCAACATCTTTTAATTGTCTCTCAACATCTAATATTTTATTATGTATTTGTATAAATTGTTTTGAATATACATCTTCGTCCATTTTATACTTGATTTTCTCTACTCTCAACTCTTCCATTTGTTTATTTAAAAGTTCCTTTTCATTTTGTAATGATTTAAAATCTATATTCTCCAGTTCTTTCATTTTCTTTTGTCTATAAAGTTCTAACATATCTGTATTATCTTCCTTTTGTTTTCTTTCTAACTGCCTTTTAAGAAATACTATCATCTTTTCCTCATCTATAACATATCTATCTCCATTACAATAATCTTTTCCGTGATGATTTCTTCCCATACATACCCATTCATAATTGCCACCACTAATTGTTCCATCTTTCTTATGAAATTCATTTACTTTTGTTCTAAAGAATACTGAATTACAATTTGCACAATACATTAAAGTTGATAATATATGTTTTTTAGAATGTCCGTGATGTTTCTTTAAATTCTTCTTCCTATCATTTAGTATCATTTCTTTCTTTTCCCAAGTTTCTTCATCTATTATTCTTAATTCTTCCTTATGTTTTCTAATTTGTTCATCTTCTGGAACTTCCTTTCTTTCTCTCCTTGTTATATCTCCTGATATTGTTTTGTGCATTACTTGTTCCCCTATATATATTTCATTTTCTAATACTACTCTTACCGTGTTTTGCGACCATATTCTTTTATTTCTGGTTTTAATTCCTTGCCTATTTAGTATTTGTGCAATGTTATGCATTCCCTCTAATCTTTCTGTATAAAGATAAAATATATATTTCACAACCTCTGCACCTTGTGGGTCTATTTCTAAAATTCCCTTTTTCTTATTATCTTCATCTAATGGTTTCATTCTATATCCTATTGGTGGTGCTATATTTACTCTATCATCATTATGTACTCTTGAAATACCCCACTTTACTCTTTCAGATTTCATTTGATTTTCTTTCTCTGCCATACCAAATGCAAATGTTATTATATAATCATTATCTATGTTCATTGTATCTAGTCCTTCTTTTCTAAAATGCACATTTACTCCATATTGTCTTAAATCTTTATATGTCTTAATTCCTAACTCTGCATTTCTACTAAACCTTGAAACATCTTCAACAAATATAGTCTTAAACTTACCTGCCTTTGCATCTTCTATCATTTGTTTAAATGCTTCTCTATGTTTATAATCTTTTGCCGTTATCCCCTCATCTACATACATTCCTTGACAAGGTATTTTCTCTCCATTCCTCTTATAAAATACTCCACATTTTGCTGTTACATAATTCTTCTCCTTTGCCAACTCTTTCCATTGTTTCTGTTGTTCCTCTAATGATTTCTTTTGTTCTTCATATATCGTTGATACCCTACAATATCCCACTGACATATCCATAATATCTCTCCCCTTTCCTTGTAATACTTGTTATAACTTCATTTCAGTTGACGATATTAACATAGATGATAAATATAAATCAACTTCAATCTATAATTAGTTTTAGATTTATCTTGCTAGTTTCCAAATATGTCAAGTCCCTTTATATTTTTCTTGTTCTATCAACTCTCTCAATTTAGATGGAATTATTACTTCTTCGTTACTATCATACATACAATTATCTTTCTGTATAAAATTAGGAATTGTTGTATATGTTGTTTTATGTGTATTTCCCTCTTTATCATTCCAAGTTGTTGGAAAAGTTAAAGGGTTAATATGTAATTGATTTCTTAAAATAGAAATATGATTATTAAAACTATGTTTATATTCATACTCTTGTTTCGCTCTAGTGTAACCTTTTTCATTTATTGCTTTTACTAATTTTACTAATTTCTTTCTCATATTAGGTTTTTGTTCACTATTATAAATAAGTCTTATTGCATAATCTAAACGATAGAATGGCTCTGAAAAGAATGCTTGTTCTGCATAATAATTAAACAACTCATCTGCAATATTCTCATCTTTATAATTGTCTATATCCTTATCTAATCCCCAGTTCTCCTTTCTTTTTAAATTTTTTAGTTTTTCATTTTTGATTCTAACTTCAAACCTAATAACTTTTTCAAAATATTCTAATTCCTCTTGTGTTATCTTACCTTTTCTAAACTTATCTTCTTGTTCTAACTGCTTATCATATATTACAAATTCTGCTGTTTTATTAGATAAACTTTTATACTTCTTCATATATTCAATGTCATCAAAATCTTCAATATCTAAATGTTCATCTCTTTCATCTAACTTTTCATAATTTCCATTACCTATTGTATCTGGTGCAATTTCAACTATAAATTTAATCAAAGATAGATGTTGTTCATCTATATACCTATGGTCTCTCTTATAATCAATTCTACTTAACTTTGTTGCTCTATCCAAATTCTTTAAATATTTATCTTCTAAACCAAAATAATTTTGGAATATATCCCTAATATTATTCATAATCTCAAATTTTGCATTACCTAATAATGCTTGATGTTCAATCATAATACTTAAATAGTATGTGCGTGGGTTATAATAAAAGTTGTAATCTTTTAAAGTATAATTTATGTGATAAATTTGTTTTTCTCTTTTATACTTACCTTTAACCTTTTTATTTATCCACTTTTCATATTCTTCAAAGTCTGTATTTAAAATGCTACTTATTAAATCTGATACATTAAAAGGTACTATTAACTTTCTCTTTCTTATAAATCCCTTTTTAGTTGGAATTTCTAACTCTTTATGCTCTCTTATTTCACCTACTAATTTAAACATATCTGTTGACAAATTCATTGTATCAGTGTATCCTGTATCTATTGATTTACCTGCTATATCGTATGGTACTCTTGCCATTTTAACTCATCTCCTTATAATTTAATTATCCATAATATAAATAATGGAATCTTTATACTAATTGATGTGATTATATTTATAAACTCACATATAAAATTTTGACATCTATAAAACACTTAAATATCAACTACTCAAACTCAATTTTTATTCAAAAATTTCGTTATCGTAATACACATTTGCTACTACAAATAATATTCAATACTTTGTATTGCTAATTTTAAATAGAATATTTTAAATTGTAATCTTTCTTTTATGTCTTCATCTATTCTATCTTCATTAGTAACTTCCTCAATTGTTTCTCTCATATCTACACAATGCTCTGTAATATCATTTAATAGACTTATAATTATATTGCTCTTGTTCATTTTTCTTTCTCCTTTCCTTATAAAATTCTTGACAAATACTTCAAAGTATTATATACTACCATTAGATAACACAATAGTTGTTACTACTTTAGGTAAAAAATAAATACTTTTTATAGTATCTACTAATATGCTTTATGTTAGTTGTTACATTTATAGTATCACATTTATTTATATTTGTCAACTACTTTTATAAAATATTTTAGTTGTTACTTTAAAGAAAGGGGGAAACATATTGAAAACACTAATAAAAGTAAGATATGATAAGTTAAAATATAAAGAATATATTACTTATAATGAATATAAAAAGACTTTTGATTTTGGTTATCCTATATTAGACTTTGTTACTGCTAATGTTAAAGAAAGATATAATAATATGATAGATTCAAGTAAAGAATTAGAAAATTTATTTGAAACAAGTGATACTTATCTATGTAAAATCTTTTATGGTGATGACTATAAAAGATTGCTTAAAGATGAAAAACATTTGAATATTAAAATATTGTTAGATGATATAGAAAAGAAACAAATGATGTATTCAACTCTAATAAATTTTACTTTCTTCTATAATGCTGATAAATATTTCTATGATAGGTGGATAGATAGATTTATATTCATTTGTAATAAATTATCATATCCTATTAAACAACCTAGTTTTTCTATTATTGCCGAAAGTTTAGATAATAATTTAAATATTTCTAACATTGATGATAATACATTAAAGTCATTAGATGATGAATTTCTAAATTATAAAGTTAGTAATAGAAACCTAAATACATCTGAAGGCTTTATATATTCTTGTGAGAGTATTGATGAATTATTTTCATTATTTATGATTACAATATTCGAAAGACATTATATAATTTCTAAATGTCAGAATTGTAATAAATACTTTGTACCATTTAAAAAGAATGATGCTTTATATTGTGATAGAATTAGTCCACAAAAAGAAAATAAGACTTGTAAGGAATATGCTAGTAAACAACCAAAGGGCTTGATAGAATTATATAGAAAAATATATATGAAAAAGTTTGCAAGGGTAAATAGAAATAAAGATAATTTCACTTATAAGAATGATTTTGAAACTTGGAAAGAAACTGCTGAAAAATTAAAGTCAGATTATAAGAAAGGTATTATATCAGATGAAACTTTTGAAAAATGGCTAATAGATAGTGATAAATAAAAATAGGGTATTAGATGTAATGTATCTAATACCTTTTACTTATACCTTGATTTCCATTTGTTTTGCTAACTTATAAAATGTATTTCTTTTCATATTTGCATTTATCATTGCTTGTGTTGCTGTCTGTTCTCCATTCTTCCATTTAGTAAATTCTGTAATGAATTCATTTGTTATCTCTGCCTTTGGTCTACCTAAATGCTTTCCTTGGGCTTTGGCTACTGCAATTCCTTCTTCTTGTCTTTTTCTTATATTGGTTCTTTCATTCTCTGCATTATATGATAATATCTGTAATACTAAATCTGCTACAAATGTTCCTAATAAGTCTTTATGCAACCTTGTATCTAATAAGTCCATATCTAAAACTTTAATATCTGCTTTACATTCTGTTGTAAGTTCTCTCCATTCATTTGTGATCTCCTTATAGTTTCTTCCTAATCTATCAATAGAATGTATAACTAATAAACTACCTGGGCTATCTTTTAACATTCTTTTCAAGGTTTGATATTCTGCTCTATTAAAGTCTTTACCACTTTGTTTATCTAAAAATATTCTTTCTTTTGAAATTCCAAAATCTAACATTGATTGTAATTGTCTGCTTTCATTTTGGTCTTTACTACTCACACGGATGTATGCATATACTTTTTGATTATCTTTCATATTCCCACCTCTTGGTCAGCTATTATAAATGCTTTGTTTGTAAATGTCAAGGCTATTTTATAAACATTTGTAAAATATTTTTACCACCTTTAAAAACACGCTATTCACTATTTTTTTATTGTTTATAAAGGTATACCTTTACAAATACCATATTTTAGGTAAGTCATAGGAATGCTTAATAAATGATAAAGGAAATGCTGATGTTTGCATTTCCTTTTTATTTTCACTTTTTCTCACAAACGACATTGAATTATAAGGCGATTTTATAATGTGGCTAATATAAGTTGTTGTCTTATTTTAATAATTTTGATTTTTCAATTTCAAATTCTGCATTTGTTATTATTCCTTGTTCTTTTAGTTTTTGTATTCTTTCTAAATCCTCATATTTGTTGCTACTATTAGTAACTACAACCTTTTTAGGTTTCATAAGTATTGCAATAAGTACACCCAAGATACTTAATACTAAACCTAATTCAAATGCCCTTTTATTATTTGGTAAAATACATTTGGTTATCATTCCACAACCTACTGCTGAAATAACATAACCTAGAATTAGTATTGCTAACCAAAATTCTCCATAAAATAATAAACACGCACTTGCTATAAGAATTATAAATCCTATAACTGCTACTGTAATTCCTCTTGCTAATTTTTTTTCATTTTTATTTAAGTCTTCCATTTTTTCACCCCCATTTTATTCGACATTATTCTACTAAATAATATAACATTTATTTTATTGATTGTAAAGTACTACACAATAATATATTATAATAAAGTACTAAATATTATACAATGCCCCTAAAATAAGTAATATAGGGGGAATAGTAATGTCAAATGAAAATTTAAAACCAATCATTCAAGAAGTCGAATATGGTACAATAAAAGTAAATCTTGATAAACTTATGGAAAAGGCTGATATTTCAACATATAAATTAAATAATGCTACAAACATTAGATTCCAAACAATACAAAATTTACAAAAAGATGTTGCAACTAGAATTGATTTCAATGTACTTGCAAGATTATGTTATAGTTTGAATTGCAATGTTGCTGATATTCTTGAATATGTGCCAAATGATAAATAAGTGATAAAACAACGACATTTTGTTTGTAATTTGGGCTAATATAAGTTTATAGATGTATTACTAAAAATGGTTTAAATCTAATCGTCGTTGCAAAGTCCATAATCTAAAACATATAATAAAAGTAAGAGTGGGGGTACTCTTACTATTTTTCTTCTTTATCTTTAATTTTTATACCTTGGTCAAGAGTTTTTGCCATTATGTATCCAAAATAAAACATTTTCTCATTTTCTAATGCTCCCATTTGCATTTCTATTTCCCAATATTTTTCAAACAAAGTTTGTTCTGCCTCTGTAAATGTTTTATCTAATATATCAGAAACTTGTATGCTCTTTGTTCTTAATTTGTCATATTCTTGGTCTGTTCTTACAAAATCTTCTTCAAACATTTTATACACATTTTGTATCATTGTTATATTATTGAAATACAAGTCAACATCTTTTGTTGTATCTGTTTCAAATATATTATCAAAATGTTGTAATAGTTGTTTTATCTTTTCTCTTCGTTCTTCTATACTTTCTTTTGCCATATACACTAACACCTCCTACCTCTAAAGATAAGTTTGCAAACTCTGTAATGCTAGTATATATGCTATTTTTCAAGATTACAAGTCCCTCATTTTAAAAACTTCATAAACTTTTATATTGATATTTTCACATATTATTTTAAGTATATAAGTTTTAAAATATGTCAAGGGTTTTTATATTCATTTTATATTTTTGCTTATACTCTTTTATTGCTTATATTATAAAAATGTCTTAAATTTGATTTTCACAATACACGGAATATAGTATATGATATTTTCATTATACTATATTTATATTTTGCTAGATTTCAAGAACTTTTGTCTTATTCTTCTTAATTCTTCATAACTTTCTATTTTGTTATTTCCTCTACCTCTAATCTTCATTGCATATCTAAAAGGTGTGAATTTATATTTCGATAAAGTTTCACAAGATATTGTTTTTATATCTGTATCAACAAAAGGTGTTGCTGGTTTTCCATACTCATTATATGCTTTAACTACATAGGGGCTTTTCCTATTTGGTATATGCCATTTTCCAAGTATCTTCTTCTCTTTTAGTGGTATGTTATACATTGATTGACACCTTACTTGTAATCTCTTTGCAATATTCAATGCCAAACTTTGGTGTCCTATGATTGCAATTTTGTATGTATCTTTTATAATAAACATTGGTATTTTTAATAAATCAACCCACGCTACTAATTGATTGAATAAACCATAATTCAAATCGTCAAGTATTGTAATTGTTGGGCTACTGCTTAATTTTGAATATGAAATAATTTCTTGCATTGATACCTCTTGTAATTCCAAGAATTCTAACTCTTTCATTTCTAAAATTCCCCCTCATCTATTCCAATAACTATATTAATTATTTTATCTAATGTAAAACTACATACTTCTGCTAATTTATATAGTGTTGTTATTTCCTCTGATGACATATATCCCATATTTATTGTACCAATTATATTATTAGATGTATCGCGAATATTTGATACTATTTCTAGGAATAACATTGGGTCTGTACTTGTTATTGTTTCTTCTAATGCTTCTTGTAACTTCTTTCTTTTTAAATTACTCTTTGTGTTTAACATTTTGTAACATCTCCTTTCCCAAAATATAATCTATCTTATCTAACATTAAAATCGTTTTAGTGGAAAGGGTGGAAATGTATTCGTAATCGGTATAGTTAATATCTGTTGCAATATCTAAAAGTGAATTAATATGCCTTGATAATCTGCTGATGTCAATCATATCTTCTTGAAATGATGTGTCTTTTAGATTTTCTTTTAACTCAACTATATGCAATACAATTCCCCCTCGCCATATATAAATAAAGGTAACAATGATACAATATCATTATCATTAATATTTTACTTTATTTAATTTAATTTTAAATCTTTGATATTACTACATTTCATAATTTATTCAAAAATAGTAACTATACATTTGTATATTGATTAAAAAATTTAAGTGAGCCTTTTACAAATGGAATTAATTTTGTTTTAAATATTTTTGTTCTCTCATCTTTATCTAATAAATTATAAAAATCCTCTAATATTGGCATGTCATAGGTTTCTTTAAAAATTGGTTTTATTGTTATTTTATTTTTTTCTGTTTTATATAAACTATTATCATCAAAAGTTATTCCTTTTTGTTTATATACTTCTATTATTTTTTCTTCTAATATTGCTTTTTCTTCTTCATTTATATTTCCGAAAATTAAATTAAAAAATCCTATTAAATTTGGTATTTTTGTGGCTAAATATCCCCCTTCTCCTTCTTCTAAACTTTCTTTTCGTATGTCAAAAATATTGACGTATGAAGTAGAGCTAGGGCCTATTTTTAATAATGTACCATTTAAATTTTCACATAATTTTGTATATTCTCTATCTGGATCTATTATGTATTGTTCTATTCCTAATAACCTAAATCGCAGAGCCAATAATTTAACATAGAAGGATTTACCTGCTCCACTTGTTCCAAATATACACATATTTGCATTTTTATATTTATTTGAATTATATCTATCAATAAATATTAAAGAATTATTATAAATATTTGTACCTATAAAAATTCCTTCTTCATCAAAAACAGATGAGGATATGAATGGATATGTAGCAACTAGTCCAGATGTTAATACATTTCTTTTTGTAACTTGTTTTATATCATTACTATTTTGCATAAATGGCAAGCATGCTTTAAAAGTTTGCTCTTCTCTAAAATATCCTCTTCTTACTTGCATTCCTTTACTTTGAATTATTCCTTCTATTTTATTTAATATATATTCTAATTCTTTTTTATCTTCAGAATATACTGTTATATAAATATATAGAAAATATAAATCTTCATTATTTACTTGTATTTCTTTTCTAATATATTTAGCATCTTTATATGTAAATGCTGCAATTTCTATATCTTCTCTATTTTCATTTATTGTTTTTAAATCTACTCCTACATTTCCTATATGATAGGTCAAATCTTTTACTACTTTATATGGATCTTGTTTTTCATAAAATATAGAAACATTCATATTAATATTTGAATCTATTATAGATTTTAATAATAAATCAGTTTGTTCATGATAATAATTTGTTATTAATAAAGTAGAAAAATACATATTATCTATTTCTATATATTTTGGATTTGTTATATTTATATAACTTGGACTAATAAAATCTTTTTCAGAAAAAATACCCTCTAAATTATTTTCTTGTCTTTTTATTTCTTTTATTTTTATTATTTTATTTTTAATTAATTCTTCTAAAATTTTAAGTACCTCCTTTTATAATTATTCATTATTCACTATTTACTATTCACTATTCATTATTAATTATTAATTTTCATTTCTTAATTTTTAAATTTTTATTTTATAATTTTTATTTTTTGATTTTTATTTTTCAATTTTAAATTTTAAATTTTTAATTTTTAATTTTTAATTTTTATTTTTCATTTTTTATTTTTCATTTTTTATTTTTCATTTTTTATTTTTCATTTTTTATTTTTCATTTTTTATTTTTCATTTTTTATTTTTCATTTTTTATTTTTCATTTTTTATTTTTTATTTTTTATTTTTTATTTTTCATTTTTTATTTTTCAATTTTTTATTTTTCAATTTTTTATTTTCAATTTTTTATTTTCAATTTTCTTTTTTTATTCTTAACTTCCAATTTTTTATTTCATTTATCAATTTTAATTTCTAATAATTTTATAGTTATAATTTCTATATTCCTATTTATTTTATATTTAATTTTTTTATTATAAATATTTAATTCTAATTTAATTTATCTTATATTATTTTCATATTTTATTGTCATTTTGACATTTTACTATTTTATAACTTTTTCATCTAACCTTCAGCACTCTCTTAAATATCTTCTTATATTTCCGATTTTTCTCAATATTTATGCTATATATACTATCGGACTACTGCGTTTTAGGATTTTTTAATTTTTATAAAATTTTCAATATTTTATTTTACATAATCTCATTATTGTTGTTATACATTCTTGTGTTAATGAATGAATATAACAATGAAATAATTTCTTGTTTTTTAGAAATATCTTTAACAACGTTTCCACATCTAGCTAAACATTCTTTTATTTTGTAAAAATTATCATTTAATTCTTCAATAATCATTTCTTCTGTTTTTATATTTTCGTGTGTTTTTGAATTTTTTATTATTATATAAAATCTTTTATTTGAGGATTTTTTATTTTGATTTAATTTTTTTATATACTCAATATAATTATCAGATATTTTTTTAATATTTTCTTTTTCAATATTTTTTTGTGAATTTATTTTAGAAATATGTTTTGATAAATCTTCTTTATTACTTTGAATTAAAATTTGGATATCAAAATTACATGTTTTTAAAAATAATTTATAAGAATTTAAAATTGCTTCTTTTTCTAATTCTGATTTTAAATTAAAATTAATTGGATTTATTTGAATTATTTTTATATACAAATTATTTTCTAATTTAATAATTCCATTATCTAAAATCTTTTGAAAAGGAAGCCAATCTTGTACCGAATATAATTGTTCCTGTTTCATATTTATCCCTTTCTTTATTTTTTTATTTTATAATTATATTTTAGCTTGTGTTTATGTAAATGTCAAGAAAAATCGTTCGTCAAATTACGACAGTATTTTTATTTAAGTATTAAAAGCAAAATAAAAATATAGATTATAATATTCAAATAATCTATATTTTATATTTTATAAATTAATAATATAACACTTCTCAAAAGCCTTTAAATCTTTTCATATCATATACTTTTTGATTAATAAACTTTTATAAGTTTATATTAATTTTTTCTCATAACAATACCAGTCTTTATCATACATTTTACATTCACCACAACATATATAATTCATTTTATCATAAACGGCCTTTGCATGTGGGTTCGTTTTACTTACTAAAAAATGTATCCCATCAAATCCTCTTTTTATAACTTGCTTTTCTATATAACTTATCAAATATTTTGCTATTCCCTTATTTTGATACTTTGTTTTTACTGCTATTCTTGCTAAATCACATGGTTCTTTTATATTTTTACTATAACACTCAAATTCTTTTAACTCATCATCTTCTCCTGCAGCTGCTACTGCAATTATTTCTTTATTATTTAACACTATATATAAAGATTTTTTATTAATATCATTTTTTATATCATTAATATTAGGATAGTCCAAATCCCAAGTACAACCATCCTTACCAATTAAAGAATGATATATATTTAAAATTTCTTCAATATTTTCTATTGTTGCCATTTGTATTTTATATTCCATTTTTATTCCTCCGTATAGTTTAGTAGACAAGTGCCTCACGACACAAGCCCCTATTCAGAACCGTACGTGC
>CAOJVB010000038.1 GCA_948444845.1 uncultured Clostridiaceae bacterium
AAAAAATGATGAAGTATAATTTGGAGATAGCAAAATTAAAAATTCAAATCCTTTGCAACACAGATAAATAGCAAATTTGAAAAGATTAAATACACTGAAATGTATGCACTCTGCATATTCTATGCAATATTTTTGTATTAACAGAAGATTAGAAAGCTTGTCTTTCTATGTGTTGGTAGGAAAGCATCTGCTTTACTTATCCTGCCCTGTGATTTTGACAAAATATAAGAAAAAGACAAGAAAGTAAGAAGATGGCATAATACAGCTAATATTAAAAGTTGAAAAAACAGAATAAAAAGAAGAAATGATATTGAAAGAAGGAGATTTAGAATGAATAATAGACCCATAAATACATTGTTTATGCTAATGTCCTCAGATGGAAAAATTAATAGTGGAAATAATGATGAATTAGATGCTGACAAGGATTGGTGCAAAATAGATGGAGTAAAAGAAGGACTACACCAATATTACGAAATTGAAAAAACAACAGATTGGTATTCACTAAATACTGGTAGAGTAATGGAAAAAATAGGGGTAAATGATAGAGCAGAAAAACCAAATAAAGTTGAAGTTAGATTTGTTATATTAGATAGAAAACCACATCTAAATGAAAAAGGAATAGAATATCTTTGCAATTGGACTGAAAAGACTTTTATAGTAACAGATAATAAAGAACACCCTGCATATAAATTAATAGATAAATTTGATAATTTAGAAATCATATATTATGATAATATAGATTTAGTAAAATTGATGGAAGACTTAAAAAATAATTATAGTGTAGAGAAAATAACTATTCAATCAGGAGGTACACTAAATGGTGAATTTTTAAGAAACAATTTAATTGACTATGTTAATATTGTAATTGCACCACTTTTAGTTGGTGGAGCTACTACAAGTACATTAATAGATGGGAAGGCAATCACACAAGTAGAAGAATTAAATAAATTAAAAGCATTAAAATTAATTGAATGTAATGTGTTGAAAGATTCATATATTCAATTAAAATATAAAGTTATAAAGTAAGAAAAAGATACAAATAAAGAGGGATACAAAATGAACTATAAAAAGATAAAAAAAGAAGAATTTGAAAGACTAAAAAAGTTATTTCCGGATAATGAAGAAATGTGGCAAAAATATAGAAAGCAAAGATTAGAACAATTTAACAAGAAAGAAATAGATGTGTTTGTTATAGAAGAGAATAATGAAATTATTGGAGAAATAACAATTAACTATATAAATCACGATTTACAGACAGAAACAATTCCAAGAAAAAGGGTTTATTTAGAAGCGTTTAGAATAGGTAAGAATTATCAAGGAAAAGGCTTAGGACAAAAATTACTAAATTATGTCATAGATAATCTTATTCAAGATGGATATACAGAATTTACTATTGGAGTAGAAGAAACTAATGAGATTGCAAAACATATTTATTTCAAATTAGGTTTTACAGAAGCAATAGATAAAGGACACGGAGATGAGTTTGATCCTTCTGATTATATTTTGTATTTGAAAAAAATAGATTGGTATTACAATATAGAAAAATTAATTAGAGAAACTAATTTAGGAAATAAAATTAGTACAGTTGATAAAGTTATAGGTGGTTTATCTCATAGAATGTATAAAGTAGTTACAGATAAAGGGATTTATGCAGTAAAAGAATTAAATCCTAATGTAATGAAAAGAAAAGAAGCATATTCAAATTTTTTATTTGCAGAAAAAGTAACAGATATTGCGAAAATGAATGGAATTTCTGCTATTGGAACAAATAAAATTAATGGCCATGTAATCAAAACGAAGAACTTTTAGTAGACATTGAGAATTTGAATAAAGAAATTGTTATAAAATATACAGGGAAAAAAATTAATACTATTTCAAAAGAAGATATAAATGAAATAAAAAACAACTTAGCAGATATAGAAGATGAGTACGAAAATACAGGAATATGGGCTGAAGATATACCACTATCATTTGTTAAGGTTAAATATGTTAAAAAGGATAATCTTACAGTATTTGATTATGATAAAGCAGAATTTACTGACTTAATTAAATCTACAAATGAAATGAACATATCAGAAGCAGGAAATAAGATAATCAATATATTAAATAGATATAATTTAGTTTATTTATATGATTAATAATATAAAAAATAGCAGAAAATTTCTGTTATTTTTTATTTACCCATTGACATTTTGAATACCTAGATATACAATGTATAAAAATACATAGATAAACTATGTATAGAGGAGGGTGAAAATGAAGGTAAGTAAAGAGTTATTAAAAGGAAGTACAACAATGCTTATATTAGAAATGCTAAAAAGCGAGAATATGTATGGCTATCAAATGATAAAGAAACTAAGTGAAAAATCACAAAATGTATTTGAACTAAAAGAAGGAACATTATATCCAATATTACATTCCTTAGAAGAAGAAAACTTTATTACATCATATTGGGATGAAAGCACAGCCAAAAAGAGAAAGTATTATGCTATTACTGAAAAAGGAAAGAAACAACTAAAAGAAAGAAAAGAAGAATGGAAAATATTTAGTAATGGAATAAATAAAGTACTAGGAGGTGTTTCATTTGCAAATTAAAGAATTTTTAAATAATGTATGTGAGCAAATAAAATACAAACCTATGAGAAATGAAATAGCAGAAGAATTAGAAAATCATATTAAAGAGGCTAAAGAAAATTATATTCAAGAAGGAATAGAAGAAATAAAAGCGGAAGAAAAAGCAATAAATCAAATGGGAAAAGCAGAAGAAATAGGGAAAAAACTAAATAAAATTCATAAACCTAAACTAGACTTGAAACTACTAATAATGGTAGTTATTACAATAGCATTCGGATTTTTGGTAGCATTTACGAGAGCAAAGAAATACGAAATAATTAGTTTAGGAATAGAAACTAGAGCTATAATGGTATTTGCTATTTGTACTATAATAGGGTTATTATTAAGTATAGGGATTTATTTTTTTGATTATAGAAAATTACAAAAAAATGCGAAATATTTTTATACATTAGCAACTGCAATTATTATTCTTTCAATAATATTTAGTACAAAAACTTATGTGAGGGTATATTTAGATTTAAAAATAGCAAAAGTTTCACCTACAATACTTGCTATGCCACTTTATATAATATCATTTGTAGGTTTTTTACAAAACGTAAACAAACAAAGGAAAATAAAAATAGTAATACAAGAAAAAGAGTTTAATATAAGTATGATAAAAACAATAATAATTTTAAGTATAATTTCAATATTATTGTTAATAGCAATAGACCATATAACATCAGCTAGTATATTAACACTTACTTATTTAATAGTAACCACAGTAAAAATATTAACATTGAAAGAAAATAGAAGAAAATATATAGCTATATTGTGGGGCATACCTACAATATTAATAATACTAATGATATGTTTACTATTTAATAATAATGGAATGTTTAGAGTAAATAGAATAATTGTCTCATTCAATCCAGAGCTAGATCCAACTGGAGCAGGTTGGCAAGGAATGTTACAAAAACAAGTTATAAATTCAGCAAAACTAATAGGAGAAGCAGATATGGAAGTATCAATAGGAGATAATCTGACGAAAGAAGATTATTTAAGAGTATTTGATGATGGAACAAATTTTGCTTTTATTTCTATACTTGCGCATTATGGCTGGCTAATTAGCTTAGGAATGGTAATGGCAATTATACTGCTAAATACAAGACTAATTATAAATTCAATGAAAATAAAAGATGACTATGGAAAGTTATTAATAGTAGGAATTGCAACTACATTTATATTGCAAAGCATATTTAATCTATTAATGAATTTAAACTTAGGAATAAAGGCAGACTTCAATATACCACTTATTTCATATAGTGGAATAACTTTAATAATTAATATGATGAGTTTAGCAGTTACATTTTCAGTATATAGAAGAAAAGATATTATTCATGTATAATAAAATGTAGGGACAGTGATAATATCTAACCATTGTATTAGTAGATTAATAATTGAATATACATATGTTTTTTTATTATAAGGATTTAAAGATTGTTAAAATTTAGTTAATAATGAGTTTTATTTTGTGAGAAGTGTTAGTCGAATGGATGTAGAAATATACACGTTTTTGAAAAAGAAGCATAATATAAAACAAGAGGTGAAGAAAATGGCATATTCTGAAAGGGAGTTATTAGCAAGGATAGTACAGTGTGAAGCAGGTGGTGAACGGGGACAACCGGTATGAAGGCGGTTGCAACGGTGGTCTGATGACGAACTATTTTCCAATTAATGAAAAAGCCCTACAAATAGCAGAAAAAAGTCAAATGATTGACAGTAAGGAAATTTCAAAATTATTCAAAAAATTCAAAGAGGGAGGCATACTAAAAGAACCAATAGAAATAAATTTGGAAAAATATAGACCTAAAATAAAAATTAAAAACCATAAAAACTGTAAAGACTATATTGATCAATTTATTTATTATAGAAAATTAAGAGGATATACTCAAGAACAAGTAGGACAAGTAATAGGTATTTCTGGAAAAGGTTATAGCAAATATGAAAGTCGAATGTATGAATTTAAAGATAAAAATAAAATTGATGCAATTGCAAAATTTTTAGAAATAGATGAAGAATTAAAAATGTTACCAATATATACAAAAATAGATAAACAACAATTAAGAAAATTTCTAATAAAAAACAATATTAGTAATACTGAATTTAGTAAGAAAATAGGAGTAAGTAGACGTGCTATAGTTGATTGGTTTAATAAAGAAACTAAAATTTCAGATGAAAGTTATAAAAAGATAAACGATTTTATATTAAATTTTGAAAAGAATAAGATATATGAAAACCAAATAGAAGATGAAGAAGAATTATAAAGGACATTAATTCAAAAAAATGCGAGAAAACTTGAAAATTATGTAAAACTATTGTATAATTATGGTAGTGCATAGTTTTTTATCTGATACTGTTGTTCACAAAAAAATAATATTTTTTGAAGGGAGACTACATTATGAGTAGAACAATGGAGCAAAGAACAGTGATTTATGAAGGAATTGATCGGAAAGAGATAAAAGGTACGCAGGAATATATTGAAAAATATTTTCCGATAGTTAAAGCAAGTACTCTCTCTCTTGAAGATGAATTCCTTAAACATGAACCTGAAACTGGAAAACAGAGAAAGTTCAAGAATGCATTGATTTCGGCAATAAAGTCAGGTTTATCTGATTTTAGAGCACAACGGATGGATGCATGTTTTGATGAAGAAGGCAACATCTGCTTTAAGGCAGGTATGAAACCGGCAGTTGGTAAATCACCCAATTGGTGGAAAGAAACTGCTGAAAAGTTTATGCCAGAGAAAGGAAGTAGACTTGGAACACTGAAGGAGAGAATTGCTTTCTTAGGATTACTTATCAAATACCTTATAGAAGAAAAAGGTTATGCAGTAAGTGATGCATGGAAAGCAGTGTGCGACCAGAGTAAGGATTTAGGTTATTACTGGGATTCGGAAAATCCAAAGCATGGCTTTGAAAATACAGGAAGTCGGCAGGTAGGCGAATGGAATGACTTAGCCAACACATTTAAGATTACCGTAGATGACGAAGACGATGACTTTTGGTTTGTTGGTGGTAGCTGTTATTTCGGTGGTAATTTTAATCCTTTGGCGGATGTCAATAGAGTCTACTATCCTAGTGACGTATCACACAATAGTGTGGGGTGGTTTGTGCTTTCTGTGTAGCTACTTTCCACTGTACAAACAGTATAAAAATGGCGGAGATTTCAAAATAGAGTCTCTGCATTATATTAAGAATGAATTAAAAACATATGTATTAGTAGATTAATAATCGAATATACATATGTTTTTTTATTATAAGGATTTAAAGATTGTTAAAATTTAATTAATAATGAGTGTTTTATTTCGTGAGAAGTGTTAGTCGAATAGATGTGAAAATATACACATTTTTACAGAAAAAACATAATATAGAACAAGAGGTGAAGAAAGTGGCATATTCTGAAAGGGAGTTATTAGCAAGGATTGTACAGTGTGAAGCTGGCGGAGAAGGTCAACAAGGTATGATGGCAGTTGCCAGTGTTGTTATGAATAGAGTAAATGTTCCAGAGGGAGAATATGCTAGAATTTCGCAAGGTGGAAGCATTAGAAATATTATATATCAGCAAGGTCAATTTGATTGTGTACGTGAACAATTATATGGAAAATATAATTCCCAAAATATATACAATATGAATCCAACAGATATACATTACTATATAGCAGATTGGGCAATAGCGGGAAATAGATTAAATGAAATAGGAGAATGTTTGTGGTACTTAAATCCATTCAAACCAACTTGTGATAACACATTTCCACGAAACGGCTCAGGTTCATTTCATACAAGACTAGGTGACCACTGTTTTTATAGACCAACTGCTAAATATAAAGATACCTAAATAAGGGAGGAAACAACAATGCAAGATAATGAAATAAATTATACAAACCAAAGAGAAACAAGGCAAGAAGTAGAAATTAATCAAAATTCACCAGAAGTACTAACAAACAACATCTACACACCAGCATTTTTAAGGCAGCAAATAGGAAAATTGGTAAGAGTAGAATTCCTAATAGGAACCAACAACCTAACAGATAGAATAGGAATACTAGAAGACGTTGGAGCAAGCTATATTTTACTTCGAGCAATAGAAAGTGGAGTATTAACATATGCCGATATTTACTCAATAAAATTTGTAACAATATCGCCGTATCCAGTTCCAAGAACAACTACTATGCCAGGTTATTTTTAAAAAGCAAGAATACAACAAATAGCTTTTGGTTAAACTAACTTCATTATGGAGGGAAAAATGTTTAATCCAAAAGCTATTTATTATGAAAAAGAAATTCTAAATTATGAGTTAGGAAAAGAATTAATGGACAAATATAAAGAAGTAGCAAAAATAGAAATTGAAAATCATAACAACATAGAAGAAATGAGAAAAAAATCGAACAAAGAATTTGCCAATATGAAAAGAAATTTAATAATAGGAGTTAGAAAAACACATAAATTTGTAGAAAATCATAAAACTTCAGATTATTTAGTACCATACACCTCATCAGGTTGCACAGCAGCATGTATGTATTGCTATTTAGTATGTAATTATAATAAATGTGCATATTTACGCCTATTTGTAAACAGAGAAAAAATGTTAGATAAAATAATAAAAACATCCGAAAAATCAGATAAAGAATTAACTTTCGAAATAGGAAGCAATAGTGACTTAATATTAGAAAACACAATAACGAATAACCTAGTATGGACTATTGAAAACTTTAAAAATACCAACAAAGGAAAATTAACTTTCCCAACAAAATTTGATATGGTGGACCCTATATTACCATTAGACCATCAAGGAAAAGTAATAATAAGAGTAAGTGTAAATCCAGAAGAAATTATAAACAAAGTAGAATTTGGAACTTCAAGACTAAAAGGAAGAATAGAAGCAATAAATAAACTAAAAGAAGCAGGATACAAAATAGGAATACTAATAGCACCAGTAATATTACTAGAAAATTGGAAAGAACTATACCATAAGCTAATAAAGCGTCTAAGTGAAGAACTAACCGAAAAAGTAAAAAAAGATGTATTCTTCGAAATCATATTTATGACCTACAGTTTCGTTCATACAAAAATAAACGAAGAAGCATTTCCTAATGCAATATCACTATATGATAAAGAAATGATGACAGGTAGAGAAAAAGGGAAGTATGGGTATAAAAGTGAATTAAGAAGTGAAGCAGAAATATATTTAAGAGAACAAATGAATAAATATTTTCCTAATAATATAATTGAATATATAGTTTAAATAATATGATACTTTTGAAGAAATTCATAAATTAGTTTCATAAATTTAATCAAATATAAGGATACTAAATAATACAATAACGAAGCTAACTATAATTTAGTTAGCTTCGTTCCTTTATAATAATGCTTAAAAAATTAATCTAATCTCCAAAGTTGATATTTCCCTGTTATTTCATCAACATCTTTTGTATTACCATAAATAATAGCACCTAAATATTCTAATTTATCATTCTCTTTTGAACCTATTGAATAGGCTAATTCATCATCAGTTCTAGTATATAGCATATCATTTGGATAGTCAGCTACTAATAAATTAGGATTTTGTTTTGCTAAATTTATTGTATTTTTTAGTTTACCAGACTTTACCTTTGTAATTATAAACGGAAACCTACTTATTCCTAAATGTTGGGTACCAGATTTATCAGAAATTAAAGGCTTACCCATAATCTCTTCATCAGAATATTTCCCAACTGAAATAGCTAAGTGTCCAATTACATTTAATGCAACTGCTGGTTCAACATTTGAAGCAATAATTCCTACAATTTTTTTATCTTCATAATTCATTTTTTAAATCTCCCTTATTTTTAAATTTATATATCATTTGAAAACAAAGGAGTAAAAACATTTTCGAGCACTTCTATTATAGCCCACAATTCGCCACCATGCATTTTTCTTGAATATCTAACCACGCTATATTTTCACCTCTCTAAATATAGTATAGCATAATAATAATGTTGTTTGCAACTTAAAAAATAGGCATTACTATTTTTGCAAATGAGCAACAAGCAAGAAATTCTGTAAAAAAATAAAATAAGAATTTAATATTTAAAGAAAAGGAATAGATAGTATCTGTAGTTTTTTCTGGTATAAAATTTTTCAAAATCTCTTGTACTTTTTCCAATTTGCCTATATAATAATAAAGGACTAAGAACAAAGGAGGGAACGAAGAAATGTCTTTTATAGATGATATAAAAGCAAGAGCAAAACAAGATATAAAAACAATCTGTTTGCCAGAAAGCAATGACATACGTGTATTAAAAGGAACAGAGCAAATATTACAAGAAGGATATGCAGATATCATATTAATAGGAAACAAAGAAGAAATAAACAAATTAGCAGAAGAAAACAATATAAAACTTGAAGGGGCAAAAATAGTAGACCCAACTACATCTGAAAAATTTAGTGAGTATGCGAATCAATTTTACGAACTAAGAAAAGCGAAAGGAATGACAATAGAAAAAGCCAAAGAAATAATGAAAGATAATGTTTACTTTGGAATGATGATGGTAAAACAAGGAGATTGTGATGGATTAGTATCAGGAGCTTGTCACTCAACAGCAGATACCCTAAGACCAGCACTTCAAATATTAAAAACAGCTCCTGGAACAAAACTAGTATCAGCATTTTTCTTAATGGTAGTTCCAAACTGTGAATATGGAGAAAACGGAGCATTTGTTTTTGGAGACTGTGGTTTAAACGAATACCCAGACCCAGAAGCACTATCAGAAATAGCAATTTCTTCAAGCAAAAGCTTTAAACAACTAGTAGGAGCAGAGCCAAGAGTTGCAATGCTATCATACTCTACATATGGAAGTGCCCATTCACCACTTACTGATAAAGTAGTAGAAGCAACCAAAATATTAAAAGAAAAAATGCCAGACCTAGTAGCAGATGGCGAATTACAACTAGATGCCGCAATAATACCAGAAATAGCTGCATCTAAAGCACCAGGAAGCGAAGTAGCTGGAAAAGCAAATACACTAATATTCCCAGACCTAGACGCGGGAAATATAGGCTACAAACTAGTACAAAGACTAGCAAAAGCTGAAGCATATGGCCCACTATGCCAAGGAATAGCAAAACCAGTAAATGACCTATCAAGAGGATGTTCATCAGAAGATATAGCAGGAGTAGTAGCAATAACAGCAGTGCAAGCACAAACTGGAAGTTAGAAGTTAGAGGTTGGAAGTTGGAAACCAGAATCCAAATTGCTGGATTTGAAAATTATAAAGTTGTAGGGGCTTAATCGATAAGGAATACCGAATTACTCTCAAGGAAATCTAAAAAGGAAATGAAATCAAAATATAGATAATAAAAATAAATCAAATATATTAGAAAAATAAAAATTGGCAAAACATACAATTTTTAAAAAATATAAGAAACAGATACTATATATTAGGGAGTGAATTAGAACTAGGAGGAAGATCCAACTTCTAACTTCCAACTTCCAGGTAAAATAGTAGTACATTTTCTTATTATACAAAATAAATTTAGGAGGAAACAAAAAAATGAAAGTATTAGTATTAAACAGTGGTAGTTCATCACTAAAATATCAATTAATCGATATGGAAAATGAGAAAGTATTAGCAAAAGGAAATTATGAAAAAATAGGAATGGAAGGTTCATTCGTAACACACAAAGCAAATGGAGAAAAATATACATATGAAAGAGCAGCTAAAAATCATGAAGAAGCAATAACATTTGTATTAGAACAATTTACAAACGCTGACCATGGTGTAATTTCTTCATTAGATGAAATAACAGCAGTAGGACACAGAGTAGTTCATGGAGGAGAAAAATTCAATAAATCAGTAGTAATTACAGATGAAGTAATAGACACAATTCGTGATTGTATAGAACTTGCTCCACTACACAACCCAGCAGCATTAACAGGAATAGAAGCATGCCAAAAAGTAATGCCAGGAAAGAAAAATGTAGCAGTATTTGATACAGCTTTCCATCAAACAATACCACAAGAAAGATATATTTACCCAATACCATACAAATATTATGAAAAATATGGAGTAAGAAGATATGGATTCCACGGAACAAGCCATAGATATGTATCAAATAGAGTAGCTGAACTTGTAGGAAAACCAGTAGAAAGCCTAAAAACAATAGTATGCCACTTAGGACAAGGTGCAAGCTTATGTGCAGTAAATGGCGGAAAATCAGTTGATACATCAATGGGCTTCACACCACTAGCTGGTATAGCAATGGGAACAAGGTCAGGAGACTTAGACCCATCAATAGTAACATTCTTAATGAAAAAAGAAGGTTTAACACCAGATGAAGTAGAAAAAGTATTAAATAAAGAATCAGGACTACTAGGAATGAGCGAAGTTTCAGCAGATAACAGAGATATATGGGAATCAATTAGAAATAATGATGAAAATGCAGTAAAATGCAAAATAGCAATTGAAAGCTATACATATATAATCGCTGAGTATATAGCAAAATACGCAGTTGCTTTAGGTGGAGTAGATGTAATTGCCTTTGCAGGAGGAGTAGGAGAAAGAGGACCAGAAGAAAGAGAAATGATATTAAACCACTTAAAATGGATGGGAGTAGAAATAGATACAGAAGCTAACAAAGTAAAAGCAGAAGAACAAGAAATATCATCAAAAGATTCAAAAGTAAAAGTTTGGGTAGTTCCAACTGAAGAAGAATTAATGATTGCTAGAGATACAGTAGAATTAGTAAAATAGTTTTTAGTCATAAGTTAAGTATATAATATTTAACTTATGGCTTTTTCCTTTAATTTTCAAAAACATATTGTTTTTCTTCATAATTTACTGTTATAATAGTAAAGAACTTGAAAAATAAAATTTTTAGGAGGAAGTAAAAATGAAAGTATTAGTTATTAACTGCGGAAGTTCTTCATTAAAATACCAATTAATAGATATGGAAAATGAAGAAGTATTAGCAAAAGGAAATTATGAGAGAATAGGGCAAGAAAATAGCTTTTTAACACATAAAGTAAATGGAGAAAAATATGTATTAGAAAACCCAGTACCAAGCCATAAAGAAGCTTTAGAATTTATGTTAAAACAACTATTGCACGAAGAATATGGAGTTATATCATCATTAGATGAAATAAATGCAATAGGGCACAGAGTACCACATGGAACAGATATTTTCGATAAATCAGTATTAATTACAGAAGAAGTGATAAAAGAAATAGCAAGTTGTGAAGAGCTTGCACCAATACACACCCCACCAATTTTAAATGGAATAGAAGCATGTAAAAAAGTAATAGAAGGAAAGCCAATGGTAGCTGTATTTGATACAGCCTTCCATCAAACAATACCTGAAGAAAGATACATTTACCCAGTTCCATATAAATACTACGAAAAATACAAAATGCGTAAATATGGTTTCCATGGAACATCACACAGATATGTTTCAAATAGATTAGCAGAATTAGTAAATGAACCAATAGAAAACTTAAAAACAGTTGTATGCCACTTAGGTCAAGGAGCAAGCTTATGTGCAGTAGATGGAGGTAAATCAGTAGAAACATCTATGGGAATGACACCAGTTTCAGGAATAATGATGTGTGCAAGGTCAGGAGACTTAGACCCATCAATAGTAACATTCCTAATGAAAAAAGAAGGTTTAACACCAGATGAAATGGAACATATATTAAACCAAGAATCTGGAACATATGGAATATCTGGAGTAAGTAAAGACAATAGAGATATATGCAAAGCAGAAAAAGAAGGAAATAAAAGAGCAACTTTAGCAAATAGAGCATATGCATATAATGTAGCACAGTATGTAGCAAAATATGCAGTTTCAATGAATGGAATAAATGCAATAGCATTTACAGCAGGAATAGGAGAAAACCAAGCAAGCTTACGTGAAGAAATATGTAGCTACTTAAGCTGGATGGGAGTAGAAATAGACAAAGAAGCAAATGAAGTAAGAGGAGAAGAAAAACAAATATCTACAAAAAATTCTAAAATAAAAGTATGGGTAGTGCCAACAAACGAAGAATTAGTAATTGCTAGAGATACTAAGGAAATTGTAGAACAATTATAATAAAAAAACACAAATTAGCGACAATGGTGATAAAAACCCCGTCCCATTGTCACTAATTTTTATTATACATTTTTCTTAAATATCTTCCAAAAGTTTACAAAAAGTGATATAATAGAATTTAGATTAAATAATAATATAATAAGGTGGAATATATTATGGAAGAAAAATTAATAAGTGTTATAATACCTGTTTATAATGTAGAAGAATATTTAAGAGAATGTATTGATAGTGTTATTGCACAAACTTATAAGAATTTAGAAATTATATTAGTAGATGATGGATCACCAGATAAAAGCGGAGAAATTTGTGACGAGTATAGTAAAAAAGATAGTAGGGTAAAAGTGATTCATAAAGAAAATACAGGACTATCAGGAGCAAGAAATGCAGGAATGGAACAAGCAACAGGAAAATATATTATGTTCTTAGATTCAGATGACTACCTTGAAGTAGACTCTTGCGAAAAATTATATAAAGAAATAGAAAAAACTAATAGTGACTATGTAGTAGGGAATTATACTAATACAGATGAAAATGGTACTAAATGGGTAAAACCTGCTTTTTCACAAGACAAATACTTTGCATCAAAATTATTAATTGATGACTATGAAAATTCATTTTATTTAATGAACTCAGGAGTATGGAATAAAATATGGAGAAAAAGTTTCTTAGATAAATTGCAAATAAAATTTGTAGAAGGAGCATTAGCAGAAGATGCAATATTTACAACATACTGCTTTATGAAAGCTAAAACAGTATATTATATACCAGATAATGTATATAATTATAGATTAAGATATTCAGATTCAATATCTTCAAATTGTTCAAAAGAATACTTTTTAAGAGTAAATAAAGCTTATAGAATAATTTATAATAATGCTAAGGAAAATAATAAATTAGATTATTATAGATATTTTTATGCCAAAAGCATGAATTATATATTATATAAATTTATAGATTCAGATAAATTAACAAAAGAAGAAAGAATTGAAATATTAGATAAAACTAAATGGTTTTACACACTAAGTAATGACTTAAAAATACCATCAATATTAAAACCAATTAAATATATAATTGAATCAATTTCAAATAAAGACTATGCTCAAGTAATAAAATATTGTGAAATATTAAATCAAGTAAGAAAAATGCTTCCAAAAGAGTTAAAAGAAAAAATGTCTAAGCCAAATGCGGAGACTTATAAACAAATAGAGGAGAATGATATGGATATAGAAATTTTAGAGAAAAAAGAACAACTATTAAAAAAGATGGAAAATAGCCAAATTAAAATATTGGGAATAGAGGACACTATAAATGAAATTAAAATAGGAAATAAATCTATTTCAAGATTTGGAGATGGTGAGTTAGATATTATAGTAGGAAGAGACTTAAAATTCCAAGGACACAACCCAAAATTAGCTGAAAGATTAGAAGAAATATTAAAAAGCAATCAAGACTTTTGTATTATAGGAGTTCCAGATGTACTTAATGAATTTAATAATTTAACAGAAGAAAGTGAAGCATTTTGGATTAGAAATATGGAAAGAACAAGGGATACTTGGATTAAATATTTAAATGAAGATATGTCATATGGAACAGCTAACTTAACAAGATTATATATAAGACATAAAGACAGGAGTAATTGTGGGAAATATTTTTCAATGCTAAAAAGCATATGGGAAGGTAGAGATGTTGTAATTTGTGAAGGTGAACAAACAAGGTTTGGCGTAGGAAATGATTTATTAGATAAGTGTAAAACAGTACGAAGAGTTATATGTCCCGCAGAAGATGCATTTAGCCAATATGATGAAATATTATCCAGATTAAAAAAAGAAGATAAAAATACTCTAATAATTATGGCATTAGGTCCAACAGCAACAGTACTAGCATATGATTTAGCAAAAGAAGGATATCAAGCATTAGATATAGGTCATTTTGATATAGAATATGAATGGTATAAAAGAAATGCAACTAAAAAAGAAAAAATAGAAAATAAATATACAAATGAAGTTGTAAATGGAAATGAGACAGAAGATGTTGATGATATAGATTATAAAAAACAAATAGATACTATCATAAGTTAGAGGAAGGGGAAAGCTATGAAGAAGATAATTGTAATGGGAATACCACATCATGGAAATATAGGAGATAATGCAATAGCAGTAGCAGAAGAAGAACTACTATCTAAATATTTTTCAGATTATAAAATATATTATATGCAAGAAAAATATTTGGATGTATGTGCTAAAAAAGTAAAGAAATATATAAATGATGAAGATATAATTCTTCTTCATGGTGGAGGAAATATTGGAGATACATATGAAAGACCTGAAAAAGGAAGAAGAGAAATAATAAAGTTATATCCCAATAATAAGATAATTATATTTCCACAAACAGCTTATTTTTCAGATACAGAAAAAGGAAGAAACGAATTAGAAATATCAAAACAGATATACAATAACCATAAAAATTTAGTTATACTTGCAAGAGAAGAAAAATCATATAACTTTATGAAAGAGCACTTTTATAATGCAAAAATATATTTAACACCAGATATTGTTATGACATTATATAAACCAAATAATCTATGTGAAAATAGAAATGGCGTTTTATTCTTATTTAGAACAGATGAAGAAAAGACCTTAAATGATAAGGAAGTTAAAGAGTTAGTAAACAACAAATATGGTAAAGTAACTACATCTGACATGAACTTAGGAAAGGGTATAGTCAAAATTGGAGGAAAAGTAAGAGATGAATTACTAGAAAATAAATTTAATCAATTAAAAGAGCATAAATTTGTTATAACAGATAGGCTTCATGGCATGATATTCGCAGCAATTACAGAAACTCCTTGTATTGCGTTTGGAAACTTTAACCATAAAATATCAGAATCATACAAATGGCTTAAAAACTTAAAATATATACAATATTGTAATGACATAAATGATTTGGAAAGTCAACTTGTAAAAATAGAAGAATTAGCTCCAGAAGATATAAAATATGACAATATGTTTGCTGAAAAATGTATTGTAGATATAATGCTAAAAGAAATTTGTTAGTATAATTAGACGAATACAAAAAGAATAACAATATATAGAAAATATATGTTGTTATTTTTTATATTTGAATAATTGGTCAGAAAGTTAAACTAGCATTGAAAAACAAAAATAATTGTTGTATAAAGTATTGGGGGGATAATATGAACTTAGAAAAAATTAGAAAAGCCAAAACTAACTATATAGGAAAAGAAATAATATATAAAGAAGAAATGGAATCCACACAAGAATTAGCAAAGAAATTAGCTAAAAATGGTGCAAAAAATGGAAGTTTAATTATTACAGATAATCAAACAAAAGGAAAAGGCACAAAAGGCAGAATATGGGAAACAAGTAAAGAAAAAAATATAACAATGACAATTATATTAAAACCAAACTTAAAAATAGAAAGATTAGAAGGCTTCACTTTAGAAATAGCAGAAGTCATAAAAGAAGGAATACAAGAATTATATAATTATGAACTAGCCATAAAGAAACCAAATGACCTATTACTAAATAATAAAAAGGTATGTGGAATATTAACACAAACAGCTAGTGTAGGTGATAAGGTAAATTATATATTAATAGGAATTGGATTTGATGTAAATGAAGAAAACTTTAACAAAGAACTACAGAGTATAGCAACTTCTTTAAAAATAGAATATGGGAAAGAATTTGAAAGAGAAGAAATTATAGTAAAAATAATTGAAAAAATAGAGAAAATATTGAAATTATAAATATTTAATAGTAAAATGAAAATAATAATATAATATGAAAGGAAAATTATGAAAAAAATATATATTGTTTTAACACATACAGGTACTGTATTATCAAAAATCGTAAAATATTATACAAAATATGAATATTCTCATATTTCAATAGCTTTAGACAAAGACTTAAATAAAATGTACAGCTTCGGAAGGCTTAACCCATACAATCCATTTTGGGCAGGTTTTGTACATGAATATATTGACAAAGGAACATTCAAAAGATTTAAAAACACAACAACAATAATATATTCTTTAGAAATAGCTGATGAACAATATAGCAGTATAGTAAAATTAATAGAAAAAATGATAGAACATAGAAAGAAATATAAATTTAACATTCTAGGATTATTTGCAGTAAGCATTAATAAAAAAGTCACAGCTCCAAATTCCTTTTATTGTGCTGAATTTGTTAAATATGTAGTTGAAAATGCAGGAATAGAAATGACCCTACCAGAAATTATAAAGCCACAAGATTTTAGAAATCTGAGAAATTTGCAAATAGTATATACAGGGTTATTAAGAGATTATAATAGAGGTGGAAGAGAATGCCTGAACCAATAGAAATAACAAATATGAAAAAGAACTCAAGTAACAGAGAATATGTATTAAATACAGTAAAAGAAAATGGAAAATTATTAGAATTTGCAAGTAATGAGCTAAAAAATGATAGAGAGATAGTATATGAAGCAGTAAAAAATAACCCAGAAGCTTTAGAATTTGCAAGTGATAAGTTAAAAGGTGATAGAGAAATAGTATATGAATCAGTAAGTAAGTTAGGTTGGACATATTGCTACGTACAAGAAAACTTGCTATTAGATAAAGAACTATTAATATCAGGTTTAAAAAAAAGTGGACAAATACTATATTTCTCACATCCAGATATGAGGGATAATAAAGAAGTAGTGATAGAAGCGGTTAAAAACAAAGGAATAATAGTAAAATATGCAAGTTCCAGGTTAAGAGATGACAAAGAAATAGCAATAGAGGCAATGAAACAAGATAAAAATTGTTACATATTTTTAGGAGAAAATATCAAAAAAGATGAAGAAATTTTAGAGATTAAAGGATAATATGAATATAACAATAACTTTTTATTAGTTAATGACCAGAGTTAGTAAAATTTCTAAGTAGCTACCAAAAAATGTAAAAAAGTATGCTAAATATTGACATTAATAAAAAATAGTTATATAATCTAAAATACCAAAATAAACCTAAGGAGGTACATTATATGAGCTTAGTATTATTAAAAATAACTATTTTTTTACTAACAATTATTTCCTTTAATCTAGGAAAGCATTTTAAGAATAGTCGGAATCATTACATTGTTTCAGGAATAAGTGCATCAGCATTATTCTGTGTTATTCAATTAGTATATTTTACATCATTTTCGATAGGAAATATACTATTACTAGTTACATCAGTACTTATTATATTTACTAAAGGGAATAAAGAATTGCAATCACAATATACATTACCATTTATATTATTCACATTAGTAGCATATGAAATAGCAATTTTTTTATAGTTAGGAAAAAAAAGTGGCTTCGCCACACAGACGAGCAATGCTCGCCCTTACAATTTTAGATTAAAACAGCGTGCTTTCCTAGTATATAAAAAAGAGTAGTATATATTCATATGCTACTTTTTGGTAAAATTATCCAATATTGTAAATATAAAATTGTAAAATTAATATCACATACAAAAAAATAAATTGGACAAAATAATAAATAGTTAGATTTTTTTCTAATGTATTTTAATTTGAAAGGTGGTATTAATAATGAAAGTAAAAGATTGTATGTGTAATGAAGTTTGTTATGTTACACCAAGTAACACAGTTTGTGATTGTGCAAAACTAATGTGTAATAATCATGTTGGATGTATACCAGTATGTGATACAAATAAAAATGTAGTAGGATTAATAACAGATAGGGATGTTATATTAAGAAGTATAGCATGTGATAAAGACGCAAATAAAACACCAGTAAGTGAAATAATGACTAGCAAAGTTTGTTGTTGTACTTCAGATGTAGATCTAAAAGATGCAGAAGACTTAATGTGTAAATACCAAATAAGAAGACTTCCAGTAGTAGATGACAATAATAAAATAGTAGGAATAATAACACTAGGAGACTTAGCAAAAAATAATAATGTAAGTAATGAAAGTGTTTCAAATACACTAGAAAATATTTGCAAATGTAATGACAAAAATGCTGAGTAGAAATGGAAAGATTTGGGACGCGGGGAGAAAGTTTGTTGTTTAAGTGAAAGGGTTTTGGCGGGACCAAAAAAAAGAATTTCAAAAAATTTATATTT
>CAOJVB010000039.1 GCA_948444845.1 uncultured Clostridiaceae bacterium
CTTTTGCTGTTTCTGTTACTTCTTCTTTATATGTTTTTCCATTTACTGTTTTTGCTTCTGCTAATACTTCGTTTGTATCTTTTTCTAAATAATTTACTGTGTAGCTTAAATCAGCACGTTTTGTGTAATAGAAGTTTATTACATTTCCTTCTACTTTTATTGTTATTGTTTCTTCTGTTGGTTCTACTTTGTTGTATCCTTCTATTTCTATTGCTTTTTCTGTTACTTCTGCCCCAAATGTTTGATTTCCTACTGTTTTTGCTGTTGATAATACTTTATTTGTATCTTTTTCTAAGTAGTTTACTGTGTAGCTTAAGTCAGCACGTTTTGTGTAATAGAAGTTTATTACATTTTCTTCTACTTTTATTGTTATTGTTTCTTCTGTTGGAGCTACTTTATTGTATCCTTCTATTTCTATTGCTTTTTCTGTTACTTCTGCTCCAAATGTTTGATTATCTACTGTTTTTGCTGTTGATAATACTTTATTTGTATCTTTTTCTAAGTAGTTTACTGTGTAGCTTAAGTCAGCACGTTTTGTGTAATAGAAGTTTATTACATTTTCTTCTACTTTTATTGTTATTGTTTCTTCTGTTGGAGCTACTTTATTGTATCCTTCTATTTCTATTGCTTTTTCTGTTACTTCTGCTCCAAATGTTTGATTATCTACTGTTTTTGCTGTTGATAATACTTTATTTGTATCTTTTTCTAAGTAATTTACTGTGTAGCTTAGGTCTGCACGTTTTGTGTAGTAGAAGTTTATTACATTATTTTCTACTTCTATTGTTATGTTTTTAGTTTCAGCATCTACTGTGTATCCTGTAATTTCTTTTGCTGTTTCTGTTATTTCTTCTTTATATGTTTTTCCATTTACTGTTTTTGCTTCGGCTAATACTTTATCTGTATCTTTTTCTAAGTAGTTTACTGTGTAGCTTAAGTCTGCACGTTTTGTGTAATAGAAGTTTATTTCATTGTTTTCTACTTCTATTGTTATGTTTTTAGTTTCAGCATCTACTGTGTATCCTGTAATTTCTTTTGCTGTTTCTGTTATTTCTTCTTTATATGTTTTTCCATTTACTGTTTTTGCTTCGGCTAATACTTTATCTGTTCCTTTTTCTAGGTAATTTACTGTATAGCTTAGGTCTGCACGTTTTGTGTAGTAGAAGTTTATTACATTTCCTTCTACTTTTATTGTTATTGTTTCTTCTGTTGGTTCTACTTTATTATATCCTTCTATTTCTATTGCTCTTTCTGTTACTTCTGCTCCAAATGTTTGATTATCTACTGTTTTTGCTTTTGATAATACTTTATCTGTTCCTTTTTCTAGGTAGTTTACTGTATAGCTTAAGTCTACACGTTTTGTATAGTAAATGTTTATTTCGTTTGTTTCAGTTCCTATTATTATTGTTTCTTCGTCAGTACTATCATAAGTGTATCCCTCTATTGCAATTACTTCATCTGAACTTGTTATTACTGTTCCATATGTTTGATTATCTACTATTTTTGCTGTATTTAAAACTGTATTTGTTCCTTTTTCTAGGTAATTTACTGTATAACTTAAGTCTGTTCTTATTGTATTTGTGAAATCATATTCTTTTTGTTCACTTGTATATCCTTCTACTTCATTTTCTGTTACTTCATATTTATATTCATGTCCATCTATTTCATCATATTTATATATGTTTTCGAATGAATATGTTGTTTTTCCATTTACTAATTCTTTTGAATCTATTTTTTCTCCATCTCTTAGTAAATTAATTGTTATTGTTGGATATTTTGTTCCTTCTGGAGCTACCCATGTTTTTTCTCCGCTTATTGTTACATAAGGGTTTGATGGTATTTCTTCTTTTCCTTCTATTGGTTCTTCTTTATCTGATACTTTTACTGTATTTATTATTGTATCATTTTCTGTCACATCTTCTTGTTTTACTTCATATATTACTTCTAGCTCTTTACTGTCTCCTATTGCTAAAACTGGTATAGTTTCTTCATAGTTTGCTAATTCGTCTACTACTTTTATGTTTTGAATTGTTACATTTCCTGTATTTTTTACTGTTATAACATATGTAACTTTATCTCCTGGTTTTACTCTTGTTCTAAATTCTCCGTTTTCATTTCTTATAGCTTCACCATTTACTAATGTTGCTACTTTTGATACTTCATATTTTGCTTCTTCGTTTGCTTTATTTAATTCTATATCATCTGTCATTGCTGATACACTTATTGGTGCCCAACCTACTAAGAAACTTTCTGATACTAGTTTTTCTACTTCTTCTTGTCTTTCTGTTACATATTCTTGGTTTGGAACATTTGACTCTGTTGTAGATGTTGTTGTTCCTGATACTGGCCTATTTGTTGTTCCTTGTGTATTAGGTGTTTGTGTTTCTGTAGTTGTTCCTTCATTATTATTATTTTCTGAACCTTCTTCTGGTTCTATATTTGGCTCTATTGTTGGTTGTTCTTCTACTGCTCCATTGTTTTCAGTTGGATTATTTCCTTCTGAACTTGGATTTGTTTCTGAACCTCCTATTGTAGTATTACCTTCGGTAAAAGCTTTTGTTTCGTCATTACCTTTTGTAAACATGTATATACCTGTTGATGCTATAGCAAGTAGTGCTATAATTATTGCTACAATTATAATAGTTTTTCTACTCTTATAATTAAGTCTTTGTTTCATTTTTTCCCCTCCAATTAATAAATTATTTTATAATTTCCCTGGCTTTTGTTATTAGCCTGTTTTTGTGTCCGTTTGTACATGTTATAAGTGTTATCTCTCTTGTATTTGGTTCTACACTTTCTACACATGTTACATCATCTGGGTCTATTGTATATATTTTGAATATTTCATATTCTACTGTGTTTAGGTGTAGGTCAGTCATTTTTATTCTGTCTCCTACCTCTAAGTATTTTGTTTTTCCAAACATTGTACCATTTTTGTAGTTATGACCTGCCATTGTGTAGTTACCAATATCATTTATATTTGTTCCCCAAAATTTTGTGATGCCCACTTTCATAGCCTCATCACTTGTTGTACTTACTATTGGATATTTAATGTTTATTTTTGGAATTTCTATTATTCCTTCTACATCATATCCATCTACTTTTATAAGTTCTTGTTTATTTTCTTCACTTATTCCACTTGTATCTGTGTTTATACTCTCTATTTGTGCAACTACTGCTGATAATTTATCTTCATTTTTTTCTCTTCTTATATATTCGCTCCCTATTATTACCCCAAATATGATTGCTCCTATAATTAATAAAATTAAAATTATATCACAGATTTTTTTCATTATTTCTTTTCCTCTTTTCTATATTCTTGGAAAATCATCCACGATAGTGGTGAATTTCCTTAGAAGATAGTTATGGAAGATTTAGATTTTCTTATGTGGCTTTGCCACTTAGAAAATTTTAATCTTGCTTTTTACTTGCTTTTTTTCTTATAACTAGTACTATTACTATTGCTACTATTATAATTGCAAATATTACGATTAATGTTATTGTACTATCAAATGTTACTGGTAGTTTTGATGTTTCTTTTATTGTTATTGTTTCTTTTTCGTATAATGGGCTATATTTATCATAGCTTGTTAAGAATTGTGCATCTATTGTCACTTTTTCTCCATTTTCACTTTTTATAAATACTATATATTGTTCTCCATTTTTTGAATCTTCTGGTTGCATAATTTCTAAGTTTTCTACTGGTAGCCAACTATTATCCTTTGCTTTTGGCTCTTTTGCTGTATATAATGTGTAGAAACTTTCCATTAATTCTAATTTTTGCATTAAATCTAATTTTTCTACTTCTTCTTTTTTAGATATTTTCTCTGCTAAGTTCATTAATTTTGAATAGTCATTTTCACCTGTTGTTGGTAATTTTACTAATATGTATGAATATTTAGCTTTTGCATCATCTGTAATAACTACTTTTCCTTTTGTTACTTCGTTTTTTACTCCATCTATTGTTTTTGTAGTTGTCTCTGTTTTGCTTGTATCTACTTTTATTCTTTTTGTTGTTCCTTCTACTACTTCATTATCTATTGCATCTTTTAGGTTTATTTTTTCTGCTTCTATTATGTATTTTCCTTCTTTATTTCTAACAAATAAAAATGCTTCTGAATTTTCGTTTAGGTAACCTTTTGTTGCATCATCTATGTATGCTACATTTTTTGCTCCTTCTTCGTTTGAATCTTTTGCAGATGGAAAGAATATTAAACTTTCTTTATTTTGATTTTCTGTTCCAAATGCAAATGTGAATTCTTCATTCATTGCATTTTCATTATAAATTAGATATTCATCTGATTTTTTTAATATTTTGCTTTCAGTATTTGCTGATATAAAAGTTGGCATTACCATTATGGCAATTAATAAAATTAACATTAATGTTATTTTAATTGATTTTTTCATTGTTTCCCCCTCTTTCAATATTTCACTTCTTATATTGTAGCACTATTTACCAAAATTGTAAATATTTTTACATAATTTTTTGTTTTTTCTTTTGTATTCTGTAGTTCCGCGACATTTTTCGACACACGATGCCGTTTGTTGTAACTTTTTATGTTTATCATTTTTTTCTAGTTATTTATTCCCTAGTACTTTTTATTTTTTGTACTTCAATTATAAAAAAACTTCATCTTTGAAAAATTAGAACTTTCCTAAAAATAAAACTTTATTATCAATATATAGAAGAGTTTTTATCATTTTTTTTATTGTATTTTATATTATCATATTATTCTTTATATTTTATATTACACAAAACAAGCCTAAAACATTATTTTCAGTTTAAGAACTGCTAATGATTTAGACTTGTTTACATTTATTTTTATAATTTTATTTCTATATCTTGTAACCAAAAATCTTTTACTTTTTGCCAAGTTATATCTTGGTGCCAAAAGTCGTGTACTTCTTTTAATACCTTTTGTTGATATGGCGTTAATTCAATTGTTACTTCTTGAAATAAAAAGTTTTTCAATTTTGTCCATTTGTTTACTTTCGTAGGTAGTACTTGTGATTTGCCTAGTTCTTCTCCCCCATTCATTGGTTCTGCTGTATTTACCTTATATTCTGCCATTTCGTTTCCTCCTTAGTTTATTACTTAATTATAATAATTTTATATATATTTATTAGTTTTTTCAATAGTTTTTTTATTTTTATAATACAAATGTAATATTGCTGTAATATTATTGTAATCTTTATTTTAGCAATTTCCCGAACAAAAGTGGCTTCGCCACACGGTCGAGCGATGCTCGCCCCTACAATTTAAAATCGATTTTTCTTTTGAAAATAAAGTTATTTATTTTCACTTTGTATTGCGAAATAAAAAGTTTCATAGTGTTTCCTATTTAACAAAGAATAGGTCGCCAATGGTGGCGACCCCTACATTTATTTTTCACTATTTACTCTTAACTCTTCATTCATGCATAATTATGTTATACTTCCATTTGTGAACCTAAAAAGCTTGCTGCTGATTGTACTACTTTTTTCTCTACTTCTGTCATTTTTGTTTTTTCATCTTTTGATAGTAATATTACTGTTCCTATTGCATCTCCATCTGATATTATTGGGTATACTACTTGTGAGTTATTCTTTTTACCTTCTGTATTTTTTGTTATTGGCACTGCTACATCATTATTTTCTTTGCTTGTATATACTTCCTTATAATCCATTATTCTTTCTATGTCTTTACTTATACTTTGTTCTAAATATTCCTTTTTTGAACCTCCTGATACTGCTATTACTGTATCTTTATCTGTTATACATGCTATATGTCCTGTTGTTTTTGCAAGTGTTTCTGCATATTCTGTGGCAAATTCTGAAAGTTCTCCTATTGGTGAGTATTTTTTTAGTATTACTTGTCCTTCTCTGTCTGTAAATATTTCTAATGGATCACCTTCTTTTATTCTTAAAGTTTTTCTTATTTCTTTTGGAATTACTATTCTTCCTAAATCATCTATTCTTCTTACAACACCTGTTGCTTTCACTTTTTTCCCTCCTTTTGATATTTTTGTTTAATCTTATTATTACAAATGAGGAAATTTTTATGCATTTAATTTTTAAAATGTTTTTTTGTTTTATTTTGTCACTTTTATGATTAAATGTGAATTGATAATATTTTGAATTTTTTTATATTTTGTGCTTAGTTATTTATTTTTTTCACTTTGCATACAAAAAAATTTTTTGTACATAATAATATTAAAATTTTGCTTTAATATTACAAATAGGTTCTATATTTTGGTAACATTGCCTATTAATGTGAAAGGAGGTTTTTATGAAAAAATCAAGTTATGTATGGATAGCTGTACTTCTTGTTATTATTGGTGTAATTATTTATTTTTATGTATCTAATAATAATAACGATACTGATAATAGTATTAATAACAATGAAGTGTCTGGTCAAAGGACTTCTACTAATATAAATGATAATATAAATACTTATAATAATCGGAACTTATGAAGAAACTAAAAACGTTCCAAAAGAAACTCAAATTTCTACATTTTCTACTAAAATTTTAGATAATTCTGCTGGTAGACTTACTAATATCAGAATTACATGTGGTATTTTAGATGGAATTATTATAAACCCTACTGACACTTTTTCTTTCAATGGTAATGTAGGAAAGCCAACACCTGAAAGAGGTTATCAAGAGGCTAAAATTATTGTAAATCATAAAACTGAAAAAGGTTTTGGTGGTGGAAATTGCCAAGTAAGTAGTACTTTATATAATGCTGTTTTAAACATTCCCACTCTTAAAATCATAGAAAGAAGTGAACATGGTAAAGACGTCGGTTATGTTCCAAAAGGTAAAGATGCTGCTGTTTCTTATGGTTCTTTAGATTTTAAGTTTAAAAATGATAATGATTATAAAGTAAGACTTAATTTAACTACTGATGATAAGAATATAACTGCAACTATTTTTAAAATTGAAGATTAATTAGCATAGCCCTTAAATCATACTCATATATTTTAGTATGTATTGGAGGGTTTTTATATGCGCAAATTTGTATATGTAATATTATTTGTATTTATATTTTCTATTTTTGTTTTGCCTTTTTCTTACTCTGCTTCTGAAGAGTATATGTGGTCTTCTTTTTCAGACGTTACTGTTACTACTAGCAGCCCTGTAGTTTCTGCAACTAATTTAGAGTTAGAATCTGGCTCTGCTATTTTAATTGAGCAAAATTCTGGTAAAATCTTGTATGAGCATAATTCACATGAAAAGTTACGACCTGCTTCTGTTACAAAGGTTATGACTATATTGCTTATTATGGAAGCTTTAGATAGTGGCAAAATTGCTTTAACTGATAAAATTCCTTGTACTGAAAATGCCGCTTCTATGGGTGGTTCTCAAATTTGGCTAGATGTTAGAGAGGAACTTACTGTAGACGAGATGCTAAAAGCTATATGTGTGGCTTCTGCTAATGATTGTACAGTAGCTATGGCTGAATACTTAGAGGGTTCTACTTCTTCTTTTGTGGAAAAAATGAATGCTAAAGCTAAAGAACTTGGTATGAATGACACTTGTTTTAAAAATTGTCATGGATTAGATGAAGATGGGCATGTTACTTCAAGTTATGATATTTCTTTAATGTCTAGGGAGCTTTTAACTAATCACCCTAATATAACAAAATACACTACTATTTGGATGGATAGCCTTCGTCGGTGGTAAATCACAGCTTGTTAATACTAATAAATTAATTAGGAATTATAAAGGTGCTACTGGTTTAAAAACTGGTTCTACTTCCCTTGCTTTATATAATTTATCTGCTAGTGCTACAAGAGATGAGCTTTCTTTAATTGCTGTTATTATGAAAGCACCTACTCCAAAGGTTCGTTTTTCTGAGGCTGAAAAATTGTTAGACTATGGTTTTAGTAATTATAGTTATAAAAGTTTTGCAAATAGTGGTGATGTTTTAAAAAGTGTATATGTAGATAAAGGTGTGCATAGTAATGTTAATGCTGTTTTTGAAAGTCCTTCTGGTACTCTATTAAAAAAAGGTGAAGATAAAAATATAGAAGAAATTATAAATATTCAAGATAACATTTCTGCACCAATTTCTAAAGGTCAAAAGTTAGGCGAAATTTCGTATGTTTTGAATGGTGAAACTATTGGAAAAGCTAATCTTATTGCTGAAAGTGATGTAAAAAAAATAGGTATTTGGACATTTATGGAAAGATTATTCTTTTCGTGGTTTAATATTTTACGTTAAAATAGAACATGGCATAGGTAGACTAATTACCTATGCCATGTTCTATTATTCTATTTCATATCCCACCGTTATATATATTTCTATAATCGTTGCCTCTCCATTGCTCATTTCATTATATATGATAGGCTCCAAGTTTCCTCTGGATATATCAATTACATGAAATTTGAATTCCTGAAGCCTTTCTTCATAATCCTTCTTTTGTATTTCGTTGTTAGAAACTTCCCACTGAATTTTTATCCGAATTGGATTTATATCTATGGCTGTTTTAGTTTGTTCACCCCATCCAAAGCTACGTGGATCCATTTTTATTACATCAGCACAAAAAAATTCAGTTAAGGTTTGGATTATTTCTTCTCTTTTCACTTTCTTCATTTCTGTGTCCTCCTATTTATTAAGACAATTACAATTATATATATTAGTCCTATATAATTGTACAAAACTCTAGTTACATTTTTATTTTATCATTCCTTTATGTGAATTTCAAGTTTTTCAAAAAAATAAAGAAGATAATTTTATCTTCCTTATTTTTTATTTCTAATTATAAATGGAAACTTACCTATGTTTCTTGATCAGAAACATTTCGTTTCCTGCTTGAACTGCTATATAGATTTCTCTTTCTCCTGAGAAAGATTTTGATACTTCTACTATGTCTCCTTTATGCATTTCCAAAATTGTCTCATAATAGTATCTTCCAGCAATCCTTTTTCCGCCTAGTGTTACTAATTGTCCTGCATATGGAATAACTACTAATAGATATTCTTCTATAGCGTCCTTTGGGAGTTCTTTATTAAAAATCACTACTTTCTTATAACCATCTTCTTGTTCTTCTACAAGGTGACCTCCGTAAATATAGGTAGCAGTTGCATTAGGTTTATTATTTCCTAATACAATTTCGCCAAAGTTTAGTAAGTACCGATTTTCAACGATGTTGTCATCGATACCATAAACAACTTTGAAACCGTCATTTTTCTTTCCTAATAGTTGAACTACTTTTCCAACCATAGCATTCACTCCTTCTATTAAACTATTATTATTATAATTACTTTTATATATTATCATATTTTACATAAAGTTTCAAGTTGTAATTACTAACTTTTTATATTACTTTAAATTTTATTTTATATAACACACTATATTAAAATATATTCTTTATTTGCAATGCTGTTTTTTCTTTTATATGTTGTAGTATAAATATACAATTATTTACGTTTGGTATTCCTTGTTCATATTCTTTAACTTCTATATTACCTTTTAATAATACCAGTTCTGTTTTTACTTTTTCTAGTTCATCATGTTCTATATAGTATGCTAATTTTTTGTATTTTTCATTCCAGTTATCTACTATATCATCTATTTGATTATTTAAATCTTCTTCATTTTGTTTTTCTGAAATCATATTTTCTTTTAAATTTTCTAAATTACCTGTCATTAAAGCTACTGATTCTTTTGTATAATTTTCTGTAAGAATATTTAAACTAATTACAATTATTATAACAATTGAGCAAATTATAATTTCTTTATACATTTTTTCTCCTTCTACATTTTTAATATTTATTATTATGACTAATTTCAAAAAAGTTATAAGGGCAGTGCCGTCCGCAGTCTGTTCTTCGAAGAAATCACTAAAATTATTTATTTAAGCAGGTTCTAGGAACTAACGGACAGCGGGCGGCACTATCCCTACAACTTTTTTCTGAATATTCCCAAAAGGGACAGATTACCCAAAAGGAAACGTCCCCAATGGGAACTTATTTTTGTTTTGCTTGGCAGAAGAAGTTTCCTTTTCCGTCTATTGTGACTATTAGGGCTTCTTCGGGTTTTAGCTTGTAGGGTTTTAGTTGGTTTATTAACCAGGTGTTGTTTTTTCCTAATTTTTTTAGGTTTTCTTTCATTATTTTTCCATCTACTACTAGGTCGTAGGCTATTCCTTCGTATTCGGGCATTATGCCGAAATCTTCTGGTATGGTGTTTCTTTTATTTGGTTTTTGTATTACTGTTACTTGTCCGCTTGTTTCTAGTATTGCATATTCAACATCTCCTATGTTAAATATATTTTGCCCTCTTAGTCTTTCTTCTAATTCATTTATTGTAAATCTTTCCTTTTTTAATTTATCCTCTTGTATTCTTCCTCTATATATTAATATGGAAGGTTTTCCACATATTATTTCCCTTGCTCTTATACTTTTTAAATTAATTAGCGAAATTGTTAAATGCATTACTAATAGTCCTAAAATTGGTATTATTCCACTTGTTATAGGAATCCCAGATTCTGCCATGGGTATTGTTGCTAAATCTGCAATCATTATTGATATTGCAAGTTCAAATGGTTGAAGTTGACCAATTTCCCTTTTTCCCATAAATCTCATTACTATTAAAACTAATATGTATAATATAATTGTTCTAAAAAAAGTTAATAACATAAAAAAATCTCTCCTTTTTAATCTTATTTTTCTCACATTTTTTCCATTTATTCATTTTTTGAATATAAAAAGCCGAAACTAAGATTTTCTAACAAATGTAAATTTTAAGAAAATCTAAGTTTCGCCATAATTATCTTCTAAAAAATTTTCTCATACTATGAGAAAATTTTAAGAATATAAAAAGCAAAAATGTAAATACTAAAATTATTGACAAGTATGTAAATTTGCTTATAATTTACAAATTTCTTTAATAAGGAGGTTTTATTATGTCAGAAAACCAAACTCATAGTCAAACTAGAAATGGTGCTAGCATGGTATGGCAAATAGTAGGAAGATTAGTTAGTGCAGCAATAGTTCTTGCAATTACTGCTTTCTTCACACCAGGATTTCAAATAAACAACATATGGACTCTAATTGCAGCTGCAGTTGTTCTTACTGTAATAGATTATTTAATAGTAAAATTTACTGGGCTTCATGCTAGTTCATTTGGTAAAGGCTTCGTAGGATTTGTACTTTCTGCAATCGTATTATATGTAACTCAATATTTTGTAGCAGGGTATACAATTTCTTGGATGGCTGCCATAGTAGGTGCTTTAATCTACGGTGTTGTAGATTACTTCTTACCTGGCGAACAACAATAAGATTTCTAGAAAGAAAAAAAGTTTTTAAAAAAACTTTTTTTCTTTCTATTTTTAGTCATACTTGTAATTTTCCTTAATATACATTAATTAAACAAGTTTATTAGTACAAACATTTTAAGGAGGTATATTTTTTCATGGAGGAAAATTTATTAGTTTATCAAGATATAGCAAAACGTACAGATGGAGATATTTATGTTGGGGTTGTAGGGCCAGTGAGGACTGGTAAATCTACTTTTATAAAGAGGTTTATGGATTTACTTGTTATTCCTAATATTGATAATGAATACAAAAGAGAAAGGGCTTTAGACGAGCTTCCTCAAAGTGCTTCTGGAAGGACTATTATGACTACTGAGCCTAAGTTTATTCCTAATGAGGCTGTTGAAATCACTTTGGGTGATAATATTAAGCTTAAAACTAGATTAGTTGATTGTGTTGGTTATTTGGTTAATAATGCTATTGGTTATTTAGAGGATGATATGCCAAGGATGGTTAAAACTCCTTGGAGTGAGGAGGAAATTCCTTTTGAAGTAGCTGCTGAAATTGGCACTAAAAAGGTTATTACTGAACATTCTACTATTGGTATTTTGGTTACAACTGATGGTTCTATTACTGATATTCCTAGAGAAGATTACATAGAGGCTGAAAATAGAGTAGTTTCTGAACTTAAGGCTCTAAACAAACCTTTTGTTATTGTTCTTAATACTACTAATGTAAATTCTGATTACACTCGAGAACTTGCTAGAACTTTAGAGGAAAAATATGGTGTTCCTGTTCTTCCTACTGATTGCTCTACTTTAAATTTGGATGATATTAATAATATTTTTAGTAGAATATTATATCAATTCCCTATTGAACAAATTAACATTAATTTCCCTCGTTGGGTGGATGGTCTTCCAAATGAACATTGGTTAAAACAAGAATTACATTCTGAAATTAAAGAAGCTTTTAATGATATTCGTTTATTAAGGCAGATAGATAGTGGTATTACTAAAATTCAAAGAACTGAAGTTATTAAGAAAACTATTGTTGATGAAATTTTACTAGGCAATGGAAATGTTAATATTTCTATTGATTTAAAAGATGATTTATTTTATAAAGTGCTTACTGAAATTTCTGGGGTTGAAATTTCAAATGAAGGAGATTTATTCTCTACTATAACTTCTTTTGCTCAAACTAAGAAGGAATATGATAAAATTGCATATGCTTTAGAAAGTGTTAAGGCTACTGGCTATGGTATAGTTACTCCTTCTATGGATGAACTTATTTTAGATGAACCTGAAATGGTTAAACAAGGTTCTAGGTTTGGTGTTAAGCTAAAGGCTAAAGCTCCTTCTATACATATGATAAGAGCAGATATTGAAACTGAGGTTTCTCCTATTGTTGGTAGTGAAAAGCAGTCCGAAGAACTTGTTAATTACTTGCTTTCTGAATTTGAAAGTGATCCACAAAAAATATGGGAATCTAATATATTTGGAAAGAGCTTACATGAACTTGTTAATGAAGGACTTCAAAATAAACTTTGCAGAATGCCTGAAGATGCACAGGGTAAACTTCAAGAGACTTTAGAGAGAATTGTTAATGAGGGTAGTGGCGGATTAATTTGTATAATTTTATAATCGTGATTGCATATTGATTTAGAACTGTAGGGAGTGTTACTTTCCTCTCCCTACAGTTTTAAATTATTTTCTACCATTATTTATTTAATTTACGTTAAGAATATTTTCTTGTTCGCTTGTTACTTTTGGTATGTCACTTGGAATTGCTATACTTATTGGCCCTGTTGTTTTTTCTTTTTTTATTCCTAGCTGTTCATATATATATTGTTCAACATTTTGTAATGGATAACATAATTTTACTTTTTTATCTTTTGAAATAATATATCTATTTCCTATTTTTTTGTCTCCTGGTATTAAAAATTCGTAGTCATTTAATTGTACTTTTATTCCACTATCATATTCTTCTTTTATATCATATTCTTCTAGCCATTTTGGTTCTCCTATTGTACTGTACATTAAATTTGTTGTTATTTTTTCTACTATATTTTCATCTGTTACTTCTACAGTTTTTTCTGGACTTCTTAATGTTATTCTATCAGTTTTGAACATTGTTTTTCTTTCTTCTATATTATCAAATGCATTTTCTATTATTGTTTCAAATACATTTAATCCATATGCTTCTGATAGTTTTCCATCTTTTAATAGCCAACCTTCGCTTTTTTTATTATATACAAGTAATTTCACATTGTTCGTAAATTGTATTTTATAGCTTGGCGCTACAATGTTTGGCTCATAGTTTATTTCTTTTGTATAAACATCTTTACACGATTCTAGGATATATTCTATAGCTGTTTTCTCCTCTATTTCCATCTTTCCTATGTAGTCTTCACTTTTTTTAGAAATTGTTATTTTATTTGTTTTAAACATCTCTATATTTTGTTTAAGTTTTTCATCTACTATTTCTATTACTTTTTTTAATATTTCTGGATTTATTTTTGTAAGAAAGTTTTTATTTGGTGTTTTTATAATTATATATTCCTCACTATATCTATCAAATTCGAAGCTTATGTTATTACCTAAGTCTACTTTATATTCTCCCATTATTGCAAGCCCAATTTGACCTGAATAGTTGTTTAATTTTTTATTTGATATATTTTCCATTATAGAGTTTATTATTTCTTTATCTGTTACTTGTATATCAAAACCTTCATTTGACCATCTATATGTATAGCTTATTTTTATGCTATCTTTATTTTCTATTTGTATATTTTCTTTTGGTACTAAAATTTTATAGCTTATATAACTTCTTATCTCTTCTCCCATACTTGTAAACATTAGTCCCCCTATAATTAGTAGTACTATGATAATTATAATTGTAAAAATTATTATTTTCTTTTTCCCCATTTTTATTACCTTTTATCCTTACTATATATCCTTATTTGTTTTATTTACTATATTATTTTCTGTGGTTCTATTTTCATCTATTTTATTGGTTGTTTCATTTTCTGTAGTATTAGAAGTAGTATTGGTTTTTGTATTGTTTATTATATTTGTTACTTCATTTACTATTTCATTTTTTATTGTATTTGTAACTTCGTTTACTACTTCATTTTTCATTGTATTTGTAGCTTCATTTACTATTTCATTTTTTATTGTATTTGCAACATTATTTTGTATTTCATTCTGTGGTTTTGTATTTCCTTCTGGTTTATATGTTAGCCATGGGTTGCTATTGTTTGTGTCTGTTGGGTCCCAATTCCTTAAATAGTCTGGATAAGAAGATATTTTCTTGGCTGTCGGCTTTCCTAATGGTCCTGGATTAGGGGCACTATAAAATTCTACTTTCGTTCCTTTTGCACAATTATTATAAATCCATTTTGCATCTTTTACTGTTAAACGTATACAACCTGCTGATGCATATGTTCCTAATTTGTCATATTCCCAATATTCTAAGCTTGCTGGGTCTCCTTTTCTTAAATATGGTACTGAATGGAATAAAATGTTTCCTGTTATTTGTGTACTGTAATGTCCCCATACATACCCTTTAAGCCTTAGCCATTCCCACCTTGCTGGAATAGAATATACTCCTGATGTTGGTGTTGCAACACCTGTTGAACATACCATTGCTTTAATAGGAAGTGTATAGTTTCCTTCATTATCTTTCCCATATATTGTTACTACCTGTGCTCCATAGTTTACCTTTATATAATATGGCATTTTATTTTTAGTAGCATTATTTCCTTTTGAATTTTCATCTTTAATAATATTTACTTGTTCTGTATTTTGTTCTTCTTTCTCTTCTTTTTGTAATTCTTCTATATCTATTTCATTATATGTTTCTTCTATTTTTGTTTCTTCTATACTTTGTATTCTAGCTACTTGCCTTTCCTTTGTTTTAAAGCAGTTAACACAGATTATGGTTATTATTGCTAAAATTAGTATTATAATACTTGATATAATTATTATTTTATCTTTCATTTTTACTATCATTCCTTTCTTGCCTTTCCCACCATCTCTCCTTCAAAAATTTAAATATTGTTTTGAATTAAATGCTTTTTGTTTCTTATATATTTTTATTTAATACTTTATATTTCAATTGTATATATGAATTCTGCAATACATGAGTTTCTATTAGTTCTAATGCCTTTAATTTATTTAATTCTTCTACTTTTGATAGGGCTTTTCCATCAATTAGAGTATTCGTAGTTGCCCCCCCTACTAAAATTGGTGCTATTACAATATTCACATAGTCAATTAAATTTTCTCTTAAGAATTCACAGTTTAAAGTTCCTCCAGATTGAATTGTAATCCTTTCTACATCATAATCACTTTTCATATCTTCCATCATTTTGGTTAAATCTATATTCTCATAATAAATTATTTTTAGATTTTCAAACTTGTCTAATAATTTATATGCTGGATGATTCTTGTTGTCTGTTACTAAAAATAATATATCGATCCAATTGCACAAATATTCTATACCATTTTCATTTAGATGTGGCTTTCTATCTATAATTATAAATCTACAATCAATTTTCTGTGGTTTTTCTTTTCTTTCATTTACCCCTATTTTGGCCATAACTCTTCCAGTGTTTAGAGAGTACCAATCTGTTGTTTTTTCAATATCATAATATTGATATAATCCTTCTTTAACCCCATCTATTTTGCACCAATCTTTATCAACATCTAATTTATCACTATCTCCACTATTAATTTTTCCATCTAATGACATCAACATAAATAAAGTGTTAATTGGTCTTTTTGATTCTTTCATATCCTTAAATAATTCCATACTATTCCTCCATTTTCTTTATTATATTTTTAAATTTCTTATTTTTCCTTTCATTTATTCTTGATTATCTTTAGTTTTTATTCTATCATAAAAGGTAAAAAAAAGAAAGTGCTATTTTTATACACTTGTATTTACATAATTTTCTATTGTTTTATTTCATCATCTTCTTTTTCTACATAATTATCTAAATTTAATTCTTTCTTAAACTCTTCTTCTGTAGATAGATATAACTTATATTTTGAAGCAAATATTTGATTATTATCTTCAATTCTCATTAATAAATTATAATGTGACCAACTCAATTCGCTAATATGCTTGTACCATTGCTGAATTGACGGCAGTATATACTTTTGATTGTGCTGTTAGCACACTATTTCTAATTATTTTATATGATTCTTCTACATATTTTTCTTGTAGAATTTTACTATCTTCATGTTTACTATAATCAATAGCATTTATTCCATCCATCTCATCATATTTTAGTAAGTTATCTTCCTCAATATTATCTCTAACACCTTCTTCTTGATGTCTCTTTCTTCAATTCTGTTATCAAAAATTACTGGAACATCATTTACATTTATAATATTGCAAGTATGTCTAGTTCTTAATAACGGCGAACAAATAATTAAATCAATATTTAAGTTTCTAATAATTTCTTGTGCTTTTTTGGCTTGTAATATTCCTGTTTCATTTATATCTTCATCTAATTTTCCATTATACTTTTTTTCAACATTACAATTTGTCAATCCATGTCTAATTACATATAATTTCATTAAATTTCTCCTAACTTACTAAATAAATCTTTGTATATTTTATCAACATTTAAGTAATTAACTACTGTTATTTTATAATTATTTTTTGTTAATTCATAAGATGTATCATCATTAATATTAGGGCAACTTATTTCTTTTGTTTCAAACCATTCTTTGTTAATCATATAAGCTATAACACTAATATCCCAAATAACTCTTCTTTCTTGTATTCCATGCACGCCATCATTATAAAATCTTTGACATAAGTAATCGCATAATTCACTTTTTCCTTTTAAAAAATGTTCTAATTCATAGATTGAAGTTCTTAAATTTGATGCTACATTTTTACAAGGTATAATGGTTAATTTTACTTTTGATTCAAAAACAGTTCTCACAGCTTGTACATCCTGTTTGAAATTAAATTCTTTATTATTTTTACTTAAAAAGCTATGTCCTCCAAGCCAAACAACTTCAATCTTGTCTATTATTTTAGGTTCTTTCTTTATAGCAATAGCTACATTTGTTATTGCTCCTATTGCTAAAATATATGTTTTACCATTTTTATTTACAATTTCAATTATCTTATTTACTGCATCATTTTCTTCATTATAGTCATTTACTAAATAATCTGTTGCTCCTTTAAATACTTTATTAGTACAATCAAAATTTAGCCAATTACATATTTTAATGATTTCATCATAACTTTTGTCTGTACCTTCTTGTATCGATATATTATTATCATGATGGTATGGTGCTACTGTAATGGCTTCAATATTGAATTTATCTTGTGATTTTAATAAATAAGCTAATGCAAATTGATCATCACATTCGTTATATATATCTGTATCTAAAATAACATTTACTTTTTGATTGTCTTCTTTATTGTTTAGTTTAGATATTCTTTCATATATTTCTTTCCATTTTGAAACTCTATCTAATGCTTGTTCTTTTTGATTATATCTTGTGTTCATTGTATAAACTTTTATTCCATTATTTATTAAATCTAAACTTATTCTTGTACTATCTTCAATCATTAAGTCGATGTTATTTTCTAAACATTCTACTGTTTTGGCATGTTTATCATAGGCATCTATAAGTATTAGTTTATCATAAATAATATCATATTTATCTAACCATTCTTTTGTTAATTCATTAGGATTTGTGTATTCTCCATTATTTCTTCCAGTTATAATATATATTTTATGCCCCTTTTCTTTTAATTTCTTTATGTAATAAGATGAATCTTCTAATGGTTTTAGCTTTTTAGCAAATTTTTCAATATTAGCATTATAAAAACTTTTTTCTTCTTCCTCTGTCCAATCAAACATTCCTTTTCTTAAATATTCTGGATTTTCATTTATAATTCCAGTATTTCTTAATTCTTTATCATGTTTAAAATATTCTTTTAATAATGTATCATCAAAATTAGATATGCAATTATCTATATCAATTCCTATTCTCATTTTATATT
>CAOJVB010000040.1 GCA_948444845.1 uncultured Clostridiaceae bacterium
TGATACTCCTCTAAAATCTCTAACTCTTGGAAGTGCTACATTAAATAGTTTGTATGCGAAATCATACATTTTTCCACTTCTTAATGTAACTTTACATCCCATATTTACACCTTCTCTTATTTTAAAAGCAGCTATAGCTTTTTTTGCTTTTGTTATAATAGGTGATTGACCTGTAATTAATTTTATATCATTCATAGCATTTTCTAATGATTTTGGATTGTCTTTTATATCTCCTAAACCAACATTTAAAACTATTTTCTCTAATTTTGGAACTTCCATTATAGATTTATAGTTGAATTTTTTCATCATTGCTGGAACTACTTCATTTATGTATTGTTCTTTTAATGTTTCCATGGTCTATGTGCTCCTCCTTTTCTTATTTTATTTTTGCGTTGCATTTTTTACAAACACGTACTTTTTGATCTTTTTCTATTTCATAACCAATTCTTGTAGCTTTTCCGCATTTTGGGCAAACTACGTTTACTTTACTTGAGTGAATAGCGCATTCTACTGGTATTATTCCGCCTTCTTCTCCTTGTTTTCTTGGTTTAACATGTTTCTTTCTTATATTAATACCTTTTACTATTATTTTTTCTGTTTTTGGTATTACTTCTAAAACTTCTCCTGTTTTACCTTTATCATTTCCTGATAAAACTTTAACATTGTCACCTTTTCTTATTTTCATTTATTTATTTCACCTCACATTTTGGAATTCAGATGTCGGATGTCAAAAATTGAGGTCAGATGCCGGAGGTCGGAGGTCGGATATTTAAGTAAACTCTTCGAAGAAATTACTTATATTCTGACTTCTGACTTCTGTCTTCTGTCTTCTATTCTGACTTCTGACTTCTTATTAAAGTACCTCTGGAGCTAATGATAATATTTTCATATAATCTTTATCTCTTAATTCTCTTGCAACAGGCCCAAATATACGAGTTCCTTTTGGGTTTTTGTCTTCTTTTATTATAACTGCTGCATTTTCATCAAATCTTACATATGACCCATCTGCTCTTCTTATTGGTTTCTTTGTTCTTACTACTACTGCTTTTACAACATCACCTTTTTTTACAACTCCACCTGGTGTTGCTGATTTAACAGAAGCAACTATAACGTCACCAACTCTAGCATATTTTCTATATGAACCACCTAAACATCTAATGCACATTATTTCTTTTGCACCAGTATTGTCGGCTACTTTTAATATAGTTTGTTGTTGTACCATTTTTAGCTGGCCTCCTTTTCTCTATCTTTTTATTTTATAATTGCCTTTTCTACTATTTTTACAAGTCTGAATCTTTTATCTTTTGATAAAGGTCTTGTTTCCATTACTTCTACTTTATCACCGATTCCACATTCATTGTTTTCGTCATGAGCTTTTAATGTATATGTTCTTTTTTGAATTTTTCCATATGTTTTATTTTTCTCACTTGTTTCTACTGCTACTACTATTGTTTTATCCATTTTGTTTGATTTAACAATTCCTGTATAAGTTTTACGAAGATTTCTTTCTTCCATGATTTATGAATCTCCTTTCTATATAATGTCAGGGGACACTTTTACGCCTTCTTAGTCACTTCCACTAGGGCTCAAGGAATATCCATTCCCCTTGTGAATTAGTGTTCAAATAGCTTTAGTATTCACCTAATTTTTATTTATTTTCAGATAATTTTCTTTCTGTTAATATTGTATTTATTTTTGCAATGTCTTTCTTAACTTCTTTTATTTTCATAGGATTATCTAATCCGTTTGTTGCTAAACTAAATCTTAGTTTGAATAGCTCTGATTTTAATTCTCCTAATTCTTTTTCTAGTTCTGGTGAAGACATTTCTCTTATTTTATTTATCTTCATCTTATTCACCACCTACTTCAGTTTCTTTTTTTACAAACTTAGTTTTTACAGATAGTTTCATTGAAGCAAGTCTTAGTGCTTCTCTTGCAGTTTCCTCTGGTACTCCTGCTATTTCAAACATTACTCTACCTGGTTTTATAGCTGCTACCCAGTATTCTACGGCACCTTTACCTTTACCCATACGAGTTTCAGCTGGTTTTTTTGTTATTGGTTTGTCTGGGAAGATTTTTATCCAAACCTTTCCACCTCTTTTTATATAACGAGTCATAGCAACACGGGCTGATTCTATTTGGTTTGTTGTAATTAGCCCTGCTTCTAATGATTGTAATCCGTATTCACCATCTGATACTAAATTTCCTCTTGTTGCTTTTCCTCTGTTTCTACCTTTTTGTTGTTTTCTATATTTTGTTCTTTTTGGCATTAATGGCATTATTTGTCTCCTCCTTCCACGTTTTTCTTAGCTGGAAGAACTTCTCCTTTATATATCCAAACTTTTACACCGATTTTTCCGTATGTTGTATCTGCTTCTGCAAATCCATAATCTATATCAGCTCTTAATGTTTGAAGTGGTATTGTACCTTCTTTATAGAATTCAGTTCTAGCCATATCTGCTCCACCTAATCTTCCAGATACTGCAGTTTTAATTCCTAAAGCACCTGCTTTCATAGTTTTTTGCATACATTGTTTCATAGCTCTTCTGAATGAAATTCTTCTTTCTAGTTGTCCTGCGATGTTTTCTGCAACTAATTGTGCATTTGTGTCAACATCTTTAACTTCAACTATATTTAAGTTTACTTCTTTTCCTATCATTTTTTGTAATTCATTTTTTAGGTTTTCTGCTAAGTTTCCACCTTTACCAATTACTAAACCTGGTTTTGCAGTGTTAACATTAACTTTTACAAATTTAGCAGTTCTTTCAATTTCTATTTTTGAAATTCCACTAACATATAATTTTTTCTTAACATATTCACGGATTTTGTGATCTTCTACTAGGTAGTCTGCAAAATCTTTTTTATTTGCATACCATTTTGAGTCCCAGTCTTTTATTACACCAACTCTTAATCCATGTGGATCCATTTTTTGTCCCATGTCTTATTTTCCTCCTTTTTTCAATGTCAAGGATTACTTTACATTTTTACACTTCATTTTTAGTGTTTAAATTGTTTTAGTATTTTCCTTTTATTATTCTCTTTCCTTTAATTTTATTGTTATATGGCTTGTTCTTTTACGAATTCTAACTGCTGAACCTTTTGCTGCTGGTCTTATTCTTTTTAATGTTGGACCTTGGTTTGCATATATTTCAGCTACATATAGTTTTTCATGTGCCATATTGTGGTTGTTTTCAGCATTTGCTATTGCTGATTTTAATAATTTTTCTATTATTTCAGATGCAGCTTTTGGTGTAAATTTAACTGTTGCTAAAGCTTCGTCAACATTTTTACCTCTTATTAAATCTGCTACTATTTTAACTTTTCTTGATGATATTCTAGCATATTTAAGTGTTGCTACTGCTTCTGGTATTATAACTTCTTGGTTTTCCACGTTATTTTCCCTCCTTGTTTGATTGGATGTCAGATCCTAGTGGGCGTAATTCGGTATTCCTATTAGGTATTGCTTACCAATTAAGCCCCTATACCTAACTTCTATTCTATTTTTTAGTTGTTTTTTCTCCTGCATGACCTTTGAAAGTTCTTGTTGGAGCAAATTCTCCTAATTTATGACCTATCATTTCTTCTGTTATATAAACAGGTACATGTTTTCTACCATCGTGAACAGCTATTGTGTGTCCTACCATTTGAGGGTATATAGTAGAAGCTCTTGACCATGTTTTTAATACTTCTTTAGCTCCTGTTTCGTTCATTGCTTCAATTCTCTTCATTAATTCTGGTGCAACGAATGGAGTTTTTTTGCTTGATCTTGACATATTTTATTTGCCTCCTTTTTCAGTTTTTTCTAATGAAGCTAATCTCGCTTTCGCTCGATTGCCTAAGTTATCTGTAACTCGCTTTCAGCTCGAACAGCTAACTTATCCTTCCTATTATTTTCTTCTCTTAACTATCATTTTGTTTGATTGTTTATTTTTCTTTCTTGTCTTGTATCCTAGAGCTGGTTTACCCCAAGGTGTCATTGGTCCTGCGTGTCCTACTGGTGCTCTACCTTCACCACCACCATGTGGGTGATCTACTGGGTTCATTACAGAACCTCTAACTGTTGGACGTATTCCCATATGTCTTGTTCTTCCTGCTTTTCCTATTTTTACGTTTTCATGGTCTGTGTTTCCAACTGTTCCGATTGTTGCTCTACATCTTGCTAGAACTAATCTCATTTCTCCTGATGGAAGTCTTACGTGAGCATATTTTCCTTCTTTAGCCATTAATTGAGCTTCTTGACCTGCTGCTCTAACCATTTTTCCACCTTGACCTGGGTTTAATTCGATGTTGTGGATTAATGTACCTACTGGTATGCTTTCGATTGGCATACAGTTACCTGGTTTTATATCTACTTTTTGTCCAGATACTACTTTGTCTCCATCTGTTAACCCTACTGGTGCTAATATGTAAGATTTTGTTCCATCTTCATATTCTATTAATGCGATATTTGCACTTCTGTTTGGATCGTATTCGATTCCTATTACAGTAGCTGTCATATCATCTTTGTTTCTTTTAAAATCAATTATTCTATATTTTTGTCTGTTTCCTCCACCTTGATGTCTTACAGTTATTCTACCATATGAGTTTCTTCCTGCTTTTTCTTTCTTTACTGTTAATAAAGATTTTTCAGGAGTTTTCTTTGTTATTTCATCAAATGTAGAAACTGTCATGTTTCTTAGTGATGGAGTTGTTGGTCTAAAATGTTTCATTCCCATTTTGTTTTTCTCTCCTTTAAATTTTATTTAGTAGATTTTTTCCTGCTCTACTTACAGATATTCTTTGTTTTCCGAGTTATTTCTCGATACTTTATCTTTCTTCATTCCAATCCTTTACTTTTTTATTTGTAACAGATTGATTTTCTTTTTTCTCTTTTTGAGACATATTTTCGTCATACCATTTAGAATTACATTCTTTATTTATTCCAACTCTAAGTGTATGTGGATTGAAGTTTTGTCCCATACCATAACTACTCATTTCTAAGCACCCATAAATTCATCTATTGAATCTTTATATTTCTTAGTCATTTTTGTAGCTTTTCCGCCTTTTGCAAGATATGTTTTTTCTCCTGGGTTTGTATCGATTGTTACGATTGCTTTTTTCCAGTCTGAAGTTTTTCCTTCATATCTTCCCATTCTTTTTACTTTACCTTTTACAGTAACTGTATTTACTTTTAATACTTTTACTTCAAATAGTTTTTCTACTGCGTTTGCAATATCAACTTTTGTAGCTTTTTTGTTTACTTCGAAAGTATATTTACCTTCTTGCATTCCATCATTACTTTTTTCTGTTATAACAGGTGCTATTATTATATCTTCTGGTCTCATTATGCGTACACCTCCTCTAATTTTTTAACAGTATCTAGAGTAACTACTAAGTTTTTGTATTTTAATAAATCATATACGTTTATTGTATTTACTAATGTAGTTTTTACTCCTTCAATGTTTCTTGCAGATTTTTGAACGTTTTCGTTCTTTTCTGGTAATAACATTAATGTTTTACCTTCTACTTTTAAGTTGTTTAATACTTTTACCATTTCTTTAGTTTTGATTTCTTTCATATCTAAAGCATCTACAACTACTAATTCGTTTTCTAATACTTTTGAACTTAATACTGATTTAACAGCAAGTCTTCTTTCTTTCTTATTAACTGTGTAGTAGTATGAACGTGGTTTTGGTCCTAAAGCTATACCACCTTTTATCCATTGTGGAGCTCTTATAGAACCTTGTCTTGCTCTACCTGTTCCTTTTTGTCTCCATGGTTTTCTTCCACCACCACGAACTTCACTTCTTGTTTTTGTATTTTGTGTACCTTGTCTTTGATTTGCTAAGAAGTTAACTAATACGCTATGTACTACAGCTTCATTTGGTTCTATTCCAAATATTTCTTCTTTTAATTCTACTTCGCTAACTTTCTTTCCTTCTATATTATATACGTCTATTTTAGGCATTTACTTCTTCCTCCTTCCTTACGCTTTTACGCTCATTTTTATTTTTAAGATAGCACCTTTAACTCCTGGAACACTACCTTTTACTAATATTACATTTTTATCTAAGTCAACAGCTACTACATCTAAGTTTTGGATTGTAACTGTTTGTCTTCCCATATGTCCTGGTAATTTTTTACCTTTGAAAACTCTACCTGGAGTTGATGTTGGTCCCATTGAACCTGGTCTTCTGTGATACATTGAACCATGTCCCATTGGTCCTCTACTTTGTCCATGTCTTTTTATAACACCTTGGAATCCTTTTCCTTTAGATGTTCCTTGGATATCAACGCTATCTCCAACTGCGAATACATCAGCTTTTAATTCGTCTCCTACTTTTAAACCTTCTAAAGAATCTAATCTGAATTCTCTTAAATGTTTTTTAGGTGTTATGCTTGCTTTTGCATAGTGTCCTTTTACTGGTTTGTTTACTTTGTTTTCTTTTACATCTCCGAAACCTAATTGTACGGCATCATAACCATCTGTTTCTACTGTTTTAATTTGTGCTATAACGCATGGTCCTGCTTCTATAGCTGTTACTGGAATAACTTTTCCTGTTTCATCAAATATTTGTGTCATTCCAATTTTCTTTCCTATTATTGCTTTTTTCATTTTTAAATTTTCCTCCTAACTATTGGCTAATGAAATAATTTATATTTTGGGGGCGTAATTTTGTAAATTCTTTCTGGTATTTCTTACCAATTAAATCCCTATATATTTTTTCAGTAGCTTGGTTTTTGTTGTTTAATTTTTAATTATAATTTGATTTCTATATCAACACCAGCTGGTAAATCAATTTTCATTAAACTATCAACTGTTTTTTGTGTTGGATAAAGAATGTCGATAACTCTTTTATGTGTTCTCATTTCAAATTGTTCTCTTGAATCTTTATGTTTGTGTGGAGAACGTAAGATTGTTACGATTTCTTTTTCTGTTGGTAATGGAATAGGTCCAGATACTTTTGAGCCATTTCTTTTAGCAGTTTCTACTATTTGAGCAGCAGACTTTTCTATAAGTTCGGCATCATAAGCCTTTAATCTTATTCTCATTTTCTCACTTCCTACTTTGTTTGATGTTGCCATTATTTTTTCCTCCTTTTCTAATGTCAGGATTCTTACCTTAACTTTTGGTCACTTCCACTTGGTTTAAGGTATATCCCCTCCCCTTATGAGTAAGTGTTTAAGTAGTTATAGTATTCTCCTGTTTTTTAAACTTTTTGGTCGGAAGTTTTAAACGCACCCTGGTGTTTCTTTTATTTCTATTTTAAAACCCAACGATTGCATGAAAAAACAATTTTAGATTTTTTTAGCAATATAGAATTGTAATAAAATCTATAAATTGTATATTTGTCTAGTACAGAGCTTTCCTTCGCTAACACTCGAAAATTCCTACTATTTAAAAATCTTGGGATAAGTGCTTTTAATTTTATAAAACTTACCGCCTGGTCTAAGCCATGACATACTCCATAGAAGTTCCCTCCATTCCTTAGTTCCCTAAGGATGTAGCCACATTCTACTTCATCGCTTTGTTTACATGTCTTTATTATTATACAACGCTTATAGCCGTATGTCAATGGGTATTTCATTTTTTTTATTTTTTCTCTTGTTTTATTACATATATTGTTGTATAATTCTTATAAATTTTAAAATACTTATATAAACATAGAAAGGAAAGTTATTTATTATGAAAAATATATTAGTAAAAGATTTATATAGAAATACTAGTGAGTATTCTGAGAAAGAAATTAAGGTTTCTGGTTGGGTAAAAACTGTTAGGGATTCAAAGACTTTCGGTTTTATAGAATTAAATGATGGTTCTTTTTTTAAAAATGTTCAAGTTGTTTTTGATAATAGTTTAAGTAATTTTGATGATATTTGTAAATTATCTATTAGTTCCTCTATTATTGTTACTGGTAAGCTTGTAATTACCCAAAACGCTAAACAACCATTTGAGATAAAAGCAATCAATATTGAAGTTTTTGATGTAGCAGATAGTGATTATCCTCTTCAAAAGAAAAGGCATACTTTTGAATATTTAAGAACTATTTCATACTTACGCCCTAGAACAAATACTTTTAACGCTGTTTTTAGAGTTCGTAGTGTACTTTCATATGCTATACACAAGTTCTTCCAAGAAAGAGGTTTTGTATATGTTCATACTCCTCTTATTACTTCTAGTGATTGTGAAGGTGCTGGTGAAATGTTTACAGTTTCAACCTTAAATTTAGAAAATGTTCCTAAAAATGAGGATGGAAGTGTTGATTATTCTAAAGATTTCTTTGGAAAAAACTCTCACCTAACAGTTAGTGGTCAATTAGATGTTGAAAACTATGCTTTTGCTTTTAGAAATGTTTATACTTTTGGTCCAACTTTTAGAGCTGAAAATTCAAACACTGTAAAACATGCTGCTGAGTTTTGGATGATTGAACCAGAAATTTGTTTTGCTAACTTAGAAGATGATATGAATTTAGCTGAGGATATGATTAAATATATAATTTCATATGTGTTAGAAAATGCTCCTGAAGAAATGGAATTTTTTGATAAGTTTATATCTCCTGGCTTATTAGAAAGATTAAATAATGTTATTAACTCTGAATTTGGAAGAATAAGCTATACAGATGCTATAAAAGAACTTGAAAAAAATAATGATAAATTTGAATACAAAGTTACTTGGGGTACTGATATTCAAACAGAACACGAAAGATATTTAAGTGAAGTAGTTTTTGGAAAACCTGTATTTGTTACTGATTATCCAAAAGAGATAAAAGCTTTTTATATGAAGCAAAATCCTGATGAAAAAACAGTTGCTGCAACAGATCTTTTAGTTCCTGGCATTGGAGAATTAATTGGTGGCAGTCAAAGAGAAGATGACATAGAAAAATTACGTACTAGAATAAAAGAACTTGGCCTAAATGAAGAAGATTACTGGTGGTATTTAGACTTACGTAGATTTGGTAGTAGTGAGCATGCAGGTTTTGGCTTAGGTTTTGAAAGAATGATGATGTATTTGACTGGAATGCAAAATATTCGTGATGTTATACCTTTCCCTAGAACACCTAAGAATTGTGAATTTTAAATATTAAGAGAAGTTTTATTTAAAAAAGCGAAGATTTTTCCTTTATATCAGAAAAATCTTCGCTTTTTTAGAATTCTTTATATAATATAATAAAATTCTTGTAATTGTTCTCCACGTATTACAACACTATTGGCTGATGTTTCAAAGTGCTGTGCCAATTTTGTTATATTAATTTCATTATTGTTGTTACACGCTTCTACCATATATGAAAATTCTATTCTTGGCATTATTAAATTTAATGCAAAATTAATACCATCAAAAAAATACCACTCTTCGTACCTATCTAACGGTGTTTTCTTTTCATACGAACTATTTTGAATACATTGAAAATAGTTCGTATGAAAAAATAAATGACCTAACTCACAAGCTATGCCAAAATTTCTTGCTTCTTTTGTAGCCTGTGGCATTATTCTAATTATAAATATTTCTTCACCTTCAGTATTCCACACTAATTCGCTTATCTCATTCCGTTCAGTTTTTCCTTCTTCTATCTTTCCTCCAATTTTTCTAATTATTTCGTCAATGTTTTTAGAAAAAGGTATCTGCATATTTAGCTCTTTCCTTATAATGTTTGCACACTTTTCTATAAAAGCTAATCTTTTTTGTTGTTCTAACATTATTCTAGTTATCATTTATTTTCCTCCTTCTTAATTAAGATTAGGTTACTTACATTATTTTTACTCATATCTATTACCATTCTTTTATAAGCTGCGCTTTTATATATGGTAATACTCATATATGCTAAAAACATATATGAGATTATGATAAAAATTTCTAAAATTACATATGTAATTTTATTTACTTCTACCTCTTTTTCATTTCCATGTGAGTTGAATTGTATTGTTACAATTTCCCTGCTTCCTTTTGTTATTGTTATATTACTTGATTCTTGAATTATTTCAATATTTTCTATGCACATCACTAGTTGTACTTTATCATATATATTACATATTCCTTTTTCATATATATTTTTGTACTCAACATTATTAAGATCTAGAATTTTTATTCTAATTTCATTATATGGTATGTCTTTAATACCTTCATACCATATTTCTTTAGAAATGCTAATATACTTTTGAATTTCTTTCTTTTCTTTCTTATAATTCTTAATACAACATAAAGGACTAACTAAAATGCACAATATCAAACCTATAATTATAGTAGCAATTGTAAAGTTTCTTACTCTTTTTCTTTCTTTTCTCTTAGTTACTTCGTCAAACACCAATCTCCGTTTTTCCATATTTTCTACACTCCTCTTCTACATTAAAAACTTTTTTAATATAACTCTACTTATTACATAGTTGTATTATATCATAAAATATCATCTCTTTCAACAATTTTATTTTTTTCGTTGCCTATTGTATGAAATTTTTTCAAGTTTTTATAAATTACTCCATTTTTCTTCTTACATATTCATATAAAATAACCCCTGTAGCTACTGCAACATTTAGGCTTTCGCTTTTTCCTAGCATTGGTATTTTTACCTTTTCATTTGTTATTTCTAATACTTCTTTTGATACTCCATTTGCTTCATTTCCTATTATTATTGCTTTTTTGTTATAGTCTAACCCATATATGCTTTCGTTTGTTTCTAGTGATGTTGCTACTATTTTATATTTATTTTTCTTTATTTCTTTTAGAGTTTCTATTATATTTTTACTTTCTATTATATTTAACCTAAATATTGCCCCCATTGTTGACCTAACTACTTTCGGATTATATGGGTCTGCACATTTGGCAGATAATATTATTTGTTTTAAATTTACACTATCTACTGTTCTTAGTATAGTTCCTAAATTTCCCGGGTCTTGAACGCCGTCTAAAACTACTATTAACTCTTCATTATATGATACTTTTTGTTCCTCTAATGAACATTTTTTTATTACTGCTAATATCCCTTGTGGGGTGTTTACGTCTGAAATTGACTCAAATATTTTTTTTGATACATATATACAATCATATTTGGCTATTTCATACATTAAGTCTTTTGGAATACCCCTGTCTGTTTCACAATCTTCACAAACTATAATTTTGCTTATTTTAGCATTTTCATTAATTGCTTCTGCTACTAGTTTTATTCCTTCTATTATATATTCACCTGTTTGGTCTCTGTATTTCTTTTCTTTTAGTTTTTTTATACTTTTTATAATTTCGTTATCTTTACTGGTTATAACTTGCATACTTTATTTTTTCCTTTCTGGATTTTTAAGCTAGGTATTTACATTTTTATCTTTTGTGTTATAGTATAATTAATTAAGACAAATAAGTTATCAATTTGAAATTGTGTTTGCCATTTCAGTATGATAAAATCACCCTATGTTTTTTAGATGTTGTGATTTGGTGTTTTTACTTTTTTACACTTTTCACACACATTTTCTTTTTTATATTATTATAACATATTGTAGGGCAACTACATCTATTTTTATCATTTTATGAATTGTAGTAATAAAACATATAGAGTAGCACATAACTTATCTCTAACTCGCTGCCGCTAGAAGATCTAGGAACTAGTCACCCCTACATGAAACTTGAAGGATTTGCACGCTTTAACATTAATTCTAATTTACAAAATTCGACACTAAATATTGTTTAATATCTCCTAAAAGTTGTTTATCTGAACTTCTATTTATTTTTAAAGTTGCATAACCTGGCGAGAACTTTAATTTGTTTCCATATTGTTTAGCAATTTTGTCTATTGCTTCTGTATTAAATTTTTGACTATCATATATAAATACAATTCCATCTCTTTTTTCTGAAATTTTTGTTATTCCTGCTTTTCGTGCTAAATTCTTTATTCTTGCTACTTCTATTAAGTTTTCTACTTCTTTTGGAACACTCCCAAATCTATCTATTATTTCATCTATAATATTTTGTATATCTTCTTCTGTTCTACATAGTGCTATGTTTTGGTATATTTCTATTTTTTGAGCACTACTTTCTATAAATTCATCTGGTATATAGCTTGAAACTGCTATATCTATTTGTACATCTTCTTCTTTTACTATTTCTATCCCTTGCATTTCTTTTACTACTTCATCTAAAAGTTTGCAATATGTGTCATATCCTACTTGCTCCATATGGCCTGCTTGCATTTCTCCGTAGCATACTTCCTGCACCTCTTATTTCTAAGTCTCTCATTGCTATTTTGAAACCTGAACCAAACTCTGTAAATTCTTTTATTGCTTTTAAACGTTTATCTGCTACTTCTGATAATAGTTTGTCTCTTTTATAGGTAACATATGCATATGCTTGCTTATCACTTCTTCCTACTCTACCTCTTATTTGATATAGTTGTGCTAAACCTAATCTATCTGCATTTTCTACTATTATTGTGTTCGCGTTTGGAATATCTATTCCAGATTCTAAAATTGTGGTACATACTAGCACATTTGTGTTTCCATTTATGAAATCTAACATTATTTCTTCTAGTTCTTTTCCACTCATTTTTCCATGCGCAAAAGTAGCCTTTGCTTCTGGTACTAAGCTTTGAATTCTCATAGCTTTTGCTTCTATTCCTTCTACATTATTATATAGGTAAAATACTTGCCCATTTCTTTCTAGTTCTTTTGTTATTGCTTCTTTTATTATTTCTTCGTCATATTCAAGCACATAAGTTTGAACTGGCCTTCTGTTTTGTGGCGGTTCATATATAACACTCATATCTCTTACTCCTACAATTGACATATGAAGTGTTCTTGGTATTGGTGTTGCTGTCATTGTTAGTACATCTACTTCTGTTTTATATTGTTTTATTTTTTCTTTGTCTTTTACTCCAAAACGTTGTTCTTCGTCTATTATTAAAAGTCCTAAGTCTTTGAATTCTACGTCCTTGCTTAATAGCCTATGTGTTCCTATTACTATATCTACTTCACCTAATTTTAGTTTTTTTATTACTTCATCTTGCTCTTTTTTTGTTCTAAATCTATTTAAAAGTTCAACTTTTACTGCAAAATTCTCCATTCTTGCTTTAAAACTTTCATATTGTTGATTTGCTAAAACTGTCGTTGGTACTAAGTACGCTACTTGTTTTTGATCCATAACTGCTTTAAATGCTGCTCGTATTGCTACTTCTGTTTTTCCATATCCTACGTCTCCACATAAAAGTCTATCCATTGGTCTTTCCATTTCCATATCTTTTTTTGTTTCTTCTATACAACGAAGTTGGTCATCTGTTTCGGCATATGGGAAACTGTCTTCAAACTCTTTTTGCCATGGGGTATCCTTTGAAAATGCAAAACCTTTTACTTTTCCCCTCTTAGCATATAATTCTATTAGTTCCTTTGCTATTGCTTGTAAGTTTTTCTTTACTTTAGCTTTTGTATTTTCCCATTCTTTACTTCCTAATTTATTAATTTTAGGAGTTGTTTCCCCTTCTCCTATATACTTTCTTACACTGTCTAAGTCATTTGTTGGAATGTATAGCATATCATCATTTTTGTACCTTATTTTTATATAATCCTTTGTTACACCTTCTGCCTTTATTGTATTTACCCCAATAAATTGGCCTATTCCATGACTTTTATGTACTACATAGTCTCCTACTTTCAGGTCTGAAAATATTACTTTTTCGCCTTGTTTAAAAACTTTACTTGGCTTTCTTTTTTTCTTATTATTTGATACAAATAGTTCTTCTCCTGAAATTACAATTAGTTTTTGGTCATAGCTTTCAAATCCCCCTGAAAGCCTACCTTGCATTACTAATACTGCATTTTTCTCTCCTTTTATTGTAGATTGTAGGAGCATCGTTTGTGGTAATACTTCATTGGATTTGAGACCACTGTTCCCTTTTGCTGCTATTTGCATACTTGTAGTTAATACTTTATTTGCTATATCTTGCTCAGTAAGTAGTGCCCCAAATCTATTTGTTTCTTCCTCATTTCCCGCAAGTACTATTATTTTTTTATTATTAATATCCTTTTTTATATCATCAAATAATAATTCCATTTCACTTTTGTAGTAGTTTACATCTCTATAGTCAAATGTGAATTTTGTTGGACTTGTTTTTGATAATGCAATATCTTGTTTTTCTAAGTATACAATTTGACTTTCTTCTAAGTTGTAATCATATATACTTATATTTTGTATGGCCTGTGGAACAAACCTTCCCTTTTCTATTAAAGACTTAATTAAATTGTTATTTTCTATTATTATATTTTCTTGTCTTTGTTTTACTTTTGAATATTCGTCAAAAATAATTAAAAATTCGTCTTTTAAGTAATCTAAAAATGTACTTTGTAAATAGTAAAAGTCATTAAAATATTTATCTATTTTGCTTAGATAATCTCCTGATTTTATTAGTTCGGCATCTTCATTTTTTATTTGATTAATTTTATTTTGGTATTCCTTATCGTTAAAACTTTCTGAGTTTTCTAATATTCTTGTTTGTATTTCTTCTAATGAAGCTTCTAATAGCAATTCATGTGCAGGATAAATGTTTGCCTCATCTAGCATAAGTTCTGAACGCTGAGAAGATATATTAAACTCTCTTATACCATCTACATCATCTCCCCAAAATTCAATTCTTATACCTTTCTTTTCTGTAACTGCTATATCAACAATTCCACCTCTTATACTAAATTGTGATTTTGTTTCTACTAAATCACTTCTTTCATACCCTAAAGAAATTAGTTTTTCTTTTAGTTTTTCTAAACTATAAGTATCTCCGACTTTTAATTTAACTATATCTTTATATAATTGTTTTTTGCTAATCATTCTTTGCATAAGCGCTTCTGCTGTTGTTACTATAATTTTTACTCTTCCTTGTTCTAATTTATTAAGAACCTCTATTCTTTCATATGGTAAGTCTTTACTTTCAGCAATAAAATCGTAAGGTACGATTTCTCTTTTAGGAAAATAGTGAATATCATTTTCAAAAAGTGATAAATTTTTAATTATATTTTTAGCCTGTATTTCATTATAAGTTACTATACATATAGGCTTTTTGGTACTTTCATAAGTTCCTGCAATAAACTGTACTTTGCCAACGTCAGACAAGCCCGATATCGTTATCGGACTATTTTTTTCTTCTATTTTTTTGCTATATTCTTGAAACTTTGAAAGCTTTGTAAGTTCCTCAATAATTGTGTTCATTTGCTTTCTCCTTTATTTATTCTTTATGCATTATACAACATTTCTTTGAATAAAAAAAGTGCTTTCTTATTTTTTTATCAAAAGTTATTCATTTTTTGATTTATTTTTCTTATAGTTTTCCACATATTGTTCGTTTTTTGTGGATTTCGCCTTTACTTTTTATGTGGTTATTCAATTTTTCTTTATTTTTCCGCTATGTTTTCCACAATTTATATACCTTTTGTGAAACATCCTTTATATTTTATACCATTCGATTACTGGTTTTCAATACATTTTTGTTAATGTTATACAAAGTTCATCTTTCTGTAACAGCTCTGTAACTTCTGTAATATTTTTATATCAAATATATAAATTTCTATCCTTATTAATCTTAGTACTTAATACATTTAAGACTACTTTTATTTTTGTTATATAAAATTAATCTTTTTGTAATACTTTTGTAATTTTCGTAATATTTTATATTAAAGAGGTGTGTTATGAGAGCTGCTATTACCAATAAACCTAGGTTTATTTTTCTATCTTTTAAACGAAATATATTACCAATTATTTTTTGCTTATTCACAATTTTCCTAGTTATTTTTTCTAGGCAAAATCTAGTAGCAACTAAATCTCGGACTTTTGCTATGGGCTAATAATGTTATTCCCTCTTTATTTCCTTTTTTCATTGCTACTGAATTGCTTGGTTATACTAATATTATTCCTAAAATTGGTACACTATTAAACCCAATTATGAGGCCTATTTTTAATGTTCCAGGATGTGGTGCATATGCCATGCTTATGGGAATTATAAGTGGTTACCCTATTGGTGCTAAAATTGTAACCAATTTTAGGGAAAATGGCATGTGTTCTAAAGAAGAATGTGAACGTTTACTTGCATTTACTAATAATTCTGGTCCTTTATTTATTATTGGTACAGTTGGTATAAGTATGTTTTATAATTCACTTATTGGTGTTCTTCTTTTTATTACACATCTTTTGGCTTGCTTAACTGTTGGTTTTATTTTTAGGTTTTGGAAAAATGGGAAATCTGGGAAAACTCAGAACATGAGTCTACATCAATCTTCTATATGTAATAATAAAAGTGTATCTTTTTCTAATTTAGGTGAAGTTTTGAGTAAGGCTATTTCTTCAGCTACAAGTACAATATTAATGATTGGTGGATTTGTGGTACTTTTTAGTGTTATTCTTTCTATTCTTGAAAATAGCAATTTTATTAGTATCATTTCTTCCTGGCTTGAACCTATTTTTCATATTTTTGGAATTAATAATAGTAGCTTTATTAGTGGTTTTATATCTGGAGTAATTGAACTTACAAATGGTGTTCAAAAAATAAGTATTATTCCTTGTAAGGAGATATCAATTAATATTATTTTATGTTCTGCTTTGTTGGGATTTGGAGGTATTTCAATATTACTTCAAGTATTCAGTATAACTTCTAAAACTGATATTTCTATAAAACCATATATTATAGGAAAAATATTACATGGAATATTCGCTTTAGTTTATACTTATATATTTATTAGTTACTTTCCTATTTTTAATTTAAATCTTTAAAATGAAACAAGGAAGTGGCTTCTCGACTCTGACGAGCAATGCTCGCCCCTACAATTTTAACTTGAAATAGAGTACTTTCCTAGCATATGAAAAAAGACGCATTAAGAAACGTCCCTAATGTGTCACAAAGTGGTTTATAGGTAACTCCAATCTAAAAACCTAAATATCTTATGAAAGAGTGATTTTATGGATAAAAACATTGATTATAACAATTTTTATGGATTTGGCTATTCTCCATATTCTAATGGTTCTCCTGAAAGTTTTGAAAATGGTTATGCTGATTTTAATCCTATGGCACAATATGAACAAGGTTATATGTATTATAGATTTTTAACTCAACAATTAGAATATAGAATTAAATGCAAAGAATTTGAAAAACTTTGTACTAGTACTGATAATAAGGAAAATCGAACAGAAAGAAGAGTTTGCTAACCAAACTCTTCTTTCTACTTTTTTAATTATACATGTATTTTAAGTAAGTCTTCAATTACATCTGATAATTCAGGAGTAATTTCTTTTATTACTAGTTCATTTAGTATATTATCTATTTTTTCTTCATTGTCAGTTATATCTGCAATGTTTGTTACTTCAATATCTTCTTCATTTGTACCATTTCTTTTTACTATTTCTAATCCATATTTATCATTTTTTAGTTTATAATAATCTATATTTTTTTCTATAGATTGTTTTTCTTTACCTAAAATTTTGTTAATTCTTATACTGCCATATAGATTTTTCATTTTAATTTCCTTCCCCTTTCTTTTTAAACTGATACGTCTTATAATATAACAAAACTCTAGAAATTGCAAGGATTTTACGTCTTCTAATTCCGACAGCGTTCGACAGTTTTATAACTACATTTTCCTATATTCGACATATTACCACATATTTAATATTCTATTTTTGAGTAAATTTTATTCTTTACCTATATTTTATATTTATAATTTGCATCTACAATTATTTAACACTAACTCACTACTATTTTTTGTTGTACGCTATGCTATTCTTATGTTACTATTCACAGCCACTAAATACTTTCAAATTACTGTAGACTACCTATGTAATGTCAATACAAATATTTTAAAACTGTGAATTGTAACATTCTTATATCTAAAAATTTAATTTTTTTTATTTAGTACTGTCAATAACTTTTGATTAGTTCACCTAAAAAATAATATTTTAACTTGTGACTT
>CAOJVB010000041.1 GCA_948444845.1 uncultured Clostridiaceae bacterium
TAATTTATTATACACTCTCTCATAAAATGTGTCCATATATCTATTCTAACACCACATTTTAATATATAGTTAATTAGTTCTTCAATCTCCTTATTAGAGTCTATAAATTTACTTTTTATTTTCCCTTCAAAGTTCTCATAAAAATTATCATCTTTTATTTTCAAAGTTTCATATTCTTTTATAAAATTTTCTGCTTCTGGTATATAATTAGGAACAACTGAATGTGAATATTCCATTCTATATCTACTTTCATTATCTCTTTTACTTAATTTATAATATGTTCCGCCTCCAAAAAAAGATTGTTCATAATATCCAATAATCATATTTACCCCTTTATAAAATAATCTATTACTTGAAAATTCTCTTAATGTATTTTACACAATTATACCATAACCTGTAAATTATTCAAATATAATGTCTTTAAAACTTGTCTATCTATGGAAAGTCTTGTAGTAACTGTGACCAAAGTGTGACAATTTTGCCCAAAAATGCAACAAAAAAGCACCTTCTAAAATCTAGCAAGTGCCTCTTAATTCTTTGGTTGCGGGGGTAAGACTCGAACTTACGACCTTCGGGTTATGAGCCCGACGAGCTGCCAACTGCTCCACCCCGCGATGTATTAAATTGTATTTTTTTGTATTGCTTTATTAGTATAACCTCAAATATCTCATTTGTCAACCCTTTATGTGATTTTTTTCGTTTTTTTACTTTACTATCTTATATATTATATGAAAAAATAAAGAAAAATATACCACATTTACCTATTTTTATTAGATAAATGTGGTTCACAAACTATTTATTTATAAGTAACTTCATTCCACAATATTCACACGCTTTTACTTCTGTATCACTTATATGGTTTATTCCTCCACAACTCTCACATTTTACTATTCGTTCATGTTTTTTCTTTTCTACTTCTTCTTGAATTTTCTTTTTATATATTATTTTCTTATTTTTATATTCTATTTCATTATTGCAAAAACCTAGTAATACTGCCTTTGATATGTACTCTATTGCTTTTTCTTCTGTTATCTTCAACTTTTTTGCTATCTCTTCTACACTTTCTACCTCTTGAAAATTTATTAAATTTCCTATCTTTTCATATATTTTTCCATCTTTTATATTCTTCATTCCAAAATATATAAAAGCTATTCCTATTGCTAAAAATATTGATACCATTACAATAGTTACTCCTACTTCACCTGTTGGTTCATCTATTTCTGCCGCTGTTCCTATTAATGCAAAAAATATTGAACATGTACCTATTACTATTTTCGTTATTCCACTAAATGTAAATTTATTTTTTGAATTATCCCTTAATTTTAAATATAACAAAATCAATCCTATAGGCCAAAAAATTATTAATGCTAATATAACAACTATCCAATATTGATATATTTTTTTATTCATTCCCATATTTATTCCCCCTATCATTAGGTTACCATATTTTTATATTATTTACAATGTAATTTATATTAAAATAATCACTTTTCATATTTTTACTTCTACTTATATTAATATAAGGAAAATGTCAGAGTCTTTTTATAAAAATACTTTTTTAAATTTTAATTTACTAATTAGAAATATTACAATATTTTTTAACATTCCTTCTGTAAATAGATTTAATGAACATATATTAAAAAAATTGATAGATGAAAATATAATAACTAATTATTCTTATACTTTAAAGTTTATTTAAAAAATATTATGCAAAATAATAAAACTAACTAATAATTATAATGTATAGAAGCACTATTAGAACTACTTTTTTATTATTTAATATGATTTCAATTTTTTTATAAAGCATTTTCAATTTTCTGTTTTTTTAATTATTAGTCTACATACTACTCAACTATTAATACTAAGTATTTAGAATTTAATAATATCTATTATCCTAATTTTCCTTTACTAATAATTTCTCCTAAACATCTTTGTATTTCTATCATACAATTATTATATATTTCTACATCATACCCCCAAGGGTCTTTTATATCTATATCTTTCCCATTATCATCAAATTCAGCATATTCTTTTATTGTATATACCTTTCCTTGTAAATTTGGGTACATATATATTACAGAATCTCTATGAGACTTAGTTGCACATAGTATAATATCCATCTCCTGTATTTTAGAATTTCTTATGTTAGTAGCTCTATGACTTGATATATCTATGTCATACTCTCTTGCTACATATATTGCATTATAAGTTGCATTGTCTCCATCTTCTGCATATATTCCACACGAATAAACTTTTAAATTTAATTTTTTATCTACCGCAATCTTTTTTAATATCCCTTCTGCCATAGCACTTCTGCATATATTTCCTGTACAAACAAACATAACTTTCACAATTATTTACCTCCTATAATAAACTTAGTATAATCTATATTGGTTATTCTATCAAGTTTATTTTAAAAAAATGCTTATATATACATCTAAATTTTAAAATCAATTTTTCTTATACAATAAGAAAAAGGCAAGAGCATTTTAACTTATGCTCCTGCTTTTTTCTCTTACATTTTCATTCTATTTCTAAAGCCTTCTTGGCTCTTTTTTGTTTGGATTCGTTTGTTTGTATAAATCCAAACTTTTCCAAATGTTTTGTTAAATACCAAAGGGATAAATCATCTCCTTCTTTTAACTCACATTCTAACATGTTTCCTTTTGCAACTTTTCCTTTATATTCATATTCTGAAAAATCACAACTAATTTCAATTATGCTATCTTGTAAACTTATTAATGTCTTTACCCTAGTTGTCTTTATTCTTACACCTTCTTCTACAGTTAACTTTTCTTCTATTTTGAAGTTCTTACTTTTAAATAAAGAAGTCGCCAACTCTAAAAATTCCTCCAAATTACTTATGTTCTTATACTGATACTCTTCTCTTTTTGTAATAGATGTTCCATCATTTGTTGGAATTTTTATATAATAGGATTCACTCTTGTTTGTTTTCCTATGCCACATTGCTACACTATTTGGAATTTTAGAGGTCGGATTATAATATAAATCTTCATTTTTTACCATATCCCAATCTCCAATATCTTCTATTCCTATCATAGTTGTCAGTATATTGTCTCTAATGTTTCTTAATATTCCAAAGTTTTTCATATTATTGGGAAATATAAATTTCTTTTCAATCTCTACAGGATTGTCTTCAAATAGAGCCTTTATGCTATCTATTTCTTCTTGCGAAAGGTTATAAACTTCGTCTATGTCTACCATTACATAACTAAAGTTAATTGATAACTGTGTTATTTTTAAACTAACTTCTGTTATATCTTTTACTACTCCATCTTCGTCTTTTATATAAACTTTGTTCTTTTCAGGGTCATATATACTTGCTTTCTTTTTAGCAACACTTATAATATCTCTTCTGTTAGTTATTGAATATAACCGCTTTAAGAAATGTTCATATTGCTTATCATCTTTGAACTTCTTAAAAAATATATTATCTCTTTTTCCTTCTAAAATGACTTGTGCAAGCCTATATAGTACACTTCCCTTTTCCCCTTTTAGCAAAGTCTTTCTCATTTCTGAAAGCATTTCAAACTCCATAGCAGATGTTACATATTCATCTGACCATTTTGCCTCTTTTTTATATCTTTTTAATACCATTTCTATTAAAGTGGAATCTGGATCATAGTAAATATAATCATATTGGTCAAATCTTGTAAGTAGTAGGTTTTCAATTGTCGATATCGCTCCTCTTTCAAAGCCTACTGTTGGACTGTCATTTAGTAACACAATTGTTATATATGAAAAGATATCAGTAAAATCTACTTTTTCTCCAAAAGTCATATACCTATCAGTCATTATATATTCCATACGGTCACAATCTATTGTTCCGATTAGTAAACTTGTGAAGATGAATAATATGTCTAAATTTTCCTCCTCTACTTCTTTGCTTGTACCTTTCTTTTTTATATTGGCATTATTTTTGTAAATATCAATTACTTTAGAAGTAATATCATAACCAAAAATCTTATTAATCTCTTCAGCATATTTCTCAAACCCTTCTATAGTCCGCTCTTCATGCGTTTTTTCTCCTCTTTCTTCTAGTGAGTGAGAAAATGCTGTGTGACCAATATCATGCCCCAACGCTGCAAGCTCTAATACTTCTCTATCTTCTGTTGTTATAGTAAAGTACTTTTTGAACTTTTTCTCGCAAACATCTAACAGTTTTGACGTTAAAAACATAACTCCTACTGAGTGCATAAATCTATTATGTCTAGCATTTAATAATTCTTTTGAAAGTACTTTTGTTCCTAACTGACTTTTAAACCTTAATTCGTAGAATGGTTTTAGCTCTGCCACCTCAACAAACTTTTCATTTAACCGTATCTCTCCTAATAATGGGTGCCTTACTATTACTACATTTTCTTTTAGCATAATTTTTTCCTCCTTATACTATGAAGTTTTGTTTATAAAAAATATAGTAATATTATACATAACGTTATAATTTATGTCAATCTTTTTTTGTAATATTGTATTTTTTTCTTACCTTTTACATTCCTAATAATATTTATATTAACTTTTGTTTAAAAAATAATAAAAATATGAAAATAAGTAGGTTTAGGCTCCTACCTATTTTCATATTTTTTCAACCATATTTATATTTTTAATTCTTATAAATAATATATTCTTATTCTTCTTCACCTTTTAAACGTTCTGCTCTGTCTGCTGCTATTAGGTTATCTATCATTTCATCTAGGTTTCCATTTAGGAAATCTTCAAATTGGTATACATTCATTCCTATTCTGTGGTCTGTTATACGTCCTTGTGGGTAGTTGTATGTACGTATTTTTTCGCTTCTATCTCCTGAACCTACTTGGCTTTTTCTTTCATTTGCTATTTGGCTATCACGTTTTTGTTTTTCTATTTCGTATAGTCTTGAACGTAATAGGCGCATTGCATATTCTCTATTTTGAACTTGTGAACGCTCTGTTTGACATTCTGCTACTATTCCTGTTGGTACATGTATTAACCTTACTGCTGATGATGTTTTGTTTACGTGTTGTCCACCAGCACCTGAAGCCCTATATACTTCTAGTTTTATATCTGCTGGGTTTATATCTATTTCTACATCTGCTACTTCTGGAAGTACTGCTACTGTTGCTGTTGAGGTGTGTATTCTTCCACTGCTTTCTGTATCTGGCACACGTTGAACTCTGTGTACTCCACTTTCAAATTTTAGCCTACTATATGCACCTTTTCCTGTAATCATAAATGATACTTCTTTATAACCACCCAGTCCTGTTTCATTTTCATTTACTACTTCTAGTTTCCAATGTTTCTTTTCTGCATACATTGTGTACATTCTAAATAGAGTTCCTGCAAATAAAGCTGCTTCCTCTCCACCTGCTCCTCCACGTATTTCACATATAACGTTTTTGTCATCATCTGGATCTTTTGGTATTAGTAATATTTTTAGTTCATCTTCTAATTTTGGCATAAGTTCTTTATTTGTTAGCATTTCTTCTTCTGCTAAATCTTTCATTTCTGGTTCGTTCATCATTTCTTTTGCTTCCTCATAAGCTTCTTTTGCCTTTTTATATTCTCTATATTTTTGTACAATTGGTTCTATCTCTGCATGTTCCTTCATGTACTCTCTCCACTCGTTAGTTCTAGAAATTACCTCTGGATCACTTATCTTCTCTGTTAATTCTTCATATCTCTTCTCTACTGTTTCTAACTTATCAAACATAAAAATTCTCCTTTTTTTATTTTACTTTGGTATTATACTATATTTTTTTGATTTATTCAAGAGAAAACCCCACCTTTCTATATTAAAAGTGGGGTTCCTTTTCTTATTTAGTTCATGTACAATTCTTTGTATTTTTCCATAGCTTTATTTCTAACAATTTCAGGTATATATTTTTCTGGTATATTGGTATTCCTACCACATTTTGGACATCTAAAAGTATAATAATACTCTCTTGAGCTCTTATAGTAGCCACGAGATGTTACAAAAATGTCGTCTTTAGTTACTAATATCCATTCTACACATCCTCTATCTCCATTTCCTTTCCCAGTGCACCTGTATTTAATTTTCCAGCTATTTGGATTACTTTTTTCTAGTCCTTCCATTTTGTTCTTCCTCCTATTTAGAATAAAAGTTTTACGCCACTATTTAATTTTCTATTATTATATTATGTGTTTACATAATTTTCAATATTAGAATATAATTATATGTTGTCTACTAGGTTTCTTTTTGCTAAAAATATATTTTGTTCTAACGTTAAATTATATTTATTTTCCATTTTTGTTTTCTCCATTTTTGTTTTCTCCATTTTTATTTTATGATATCTTATCTTTAATAATTGTTCAAGTAAAGTTTTGTTTTTTTGTAAAGCTTGAGGTCCAAACTGGACCTCAAGCTTTATACATCTTTAGTTTTTTATTATTTACTATTTTTTAGGGAGTTGTAAATTGCGACTTCATTAATTTATAGTTCAATATTTTTATATTGCAACTTCAATTTTTCTAATATTTCTCTTTCTCTATTAGTACAAGTAAGTATTACAATTTGATGGTTTCTAAATTCTTCACTTATATATTTCAATATGTTTGTAAGTCTTTCTTCATCATAATATGCGAATGCCTCATCTAATATTATTGGCATGGTTTCTTCTGATAATTCTTTTATTGCTCCTAATCTTAATGATATGTATAGTTGATCTATTGTACCGTATGCTTAGCTTTTCACTTGAAATATATTCTCCATTTTCCTTTTCTACTATTATTCCTTCTTCATCATTTATTCTAACATTTCTGTATTTTCCATCTGATATTTGTTCTATGTTTTTTGATAAATTTTTTGTGAATTTTGGCGTAACGTTTTCTTTCATTTTTATATATGCAATTTCTAATACTTGTTTTGCAAGTTCCATAGCATTATTGAGTTTTAGTAAGTTTTGTTCTTTTTCATTTAATTCTTCTAGTTCTTCTTCCATTTTAGCTAATTTTTCCAATTTTGGCAAAATGTTATTTTTATCTAGATCTAATGAATGAATTTCTAATTTGTTTTTATTAATATTGTTTTGTATATTATCTAGTTCATAGGCTATATCAGTATAATTAATTCCCTCTATTTGATATTTTCTTGTTATATCATCTCTTTGTTTTTGGATTTCTATTTTTAGTAATTTTTTTGAATTTTCAATCACTCTTACTTGTTCGTTACAGCTCTTTTTAAGTAACTCTATTTGTGATGCTATTTTATCTACTTCGCTTTGTAAGCCTTGTTTTTCCCTATTTAACTTCTTTATTTGTTCTTGCTTGCTTTTATTTTTAGATAATATTTCTTTTCTAGTTTTTATACTACTAATAACAAAAATTAATAGTGACACTATAGATATTGTAGTAAAAGTAATTAATAATGCTACATTTCTATTTAGTATTATTGCTAATATTACTCCAATAATTACAATTATTATATTAATAATTTTTTTCAAATTACTTCTATTTTCTTTTTGATTATCTTCTCTTGGTATTTCTATTTTATTTAGTCTATTTTCTAAATCATTTTTTTCTAATTCTAATTTTTCTATTTTTTTATTATTTTCATTTAATATATTTTCATTTAAAGTTATTTTTTGTTTTTCTATTTTTTCTGTTTCTTCTAAGCTTTTTAATTCTTTTATTAGTTTTAGTTTCTCTTCATTTTTTCTTATTTTTTCTTCTAAGCTTTGCTTTAACTCTTCTATTTCGTATTGTTTTTCTTTATATTCTTCTAACTCACCTATTTCATCTTGAAGTTTAAATTTTTCTTCTTTTACAATATTTATTGGTCTTCCTTGACTTCTTAATGTTCCTATTTCCTCTATTTGCCTTTTATTTATTTTTTCCATTGCTTTTTTGTATGAAACATTATCCTCTCCTGTTCCTGCCAAATTTGCTAACTTTTGAAGTAGAGTATTTTGCTCTTGCTTTCCTAGTTTTACTTCCTGTTGCATTGATACTAATGTTGATAAAAATGTTTCTTCATCTATCTTTGTTTGCTCTGTAAAAAATTGATTTCCATATGTTTTATCTATTGCAAATTCCTTTGAAATATCGTTTAACTCTTCATCATATATTTTAGGATTTTTCTTATTAAAGTCTCTAAATATTTCATATTTTTTGCCATCATCTAATGTATATGTTAACTTTCCTGAAAATTCCTCTTTATTCCATGGTTTAAACTTTTCATAATCTGAAAATTCTTTTCCTCTTTTATTTCTAGAAATTCCATACAAACTATCTACAATAAATTTGAGAAGTGTGGATTTCCCTGCTTCATTTTTTCCATATACTATATTTATATTTTCTGAAAGTTCTATTTCTTTATTTTCTATATTTCCAAATGCATTTATTTGTAATTTGTTTATTTTCATTTTTCCACCTCCTTATTTTTTATGATAAAGCATCCATTCCTATCTCTATTGCTTTTTCTAGCATTTCTCTGTCTACATTTTCATTTTCTAGTTTATCTAACATCTCTTTTGCAAATATTCCTTTTAGAGTTGTACTATTTGCAATTTTATTTAAGTCATATCCTATTTTTGTTTTATCTTTTACTTTTATAATGTTCCTAATTTCTATTTGCTTATATAACTTATATGTATTTATTTCGAAGTTTCTGTTTCCTATTAATATAATTTTGTATAAATCTTTTTCGTTTAATTCTACACCTTCTATCTTCTCTAATAATTCTTCTGGAGCATTTATTTCTGTAATATCTATTTGTAGTTCTTTAAACTCTTTTTCATCTAACTTTACAAATTCTACTTCTATTTTTTCTTTTTCTATCTTTCCTACTATCATTCCATGTTTTCCTAGTTCGTCAAACCCTAGGGAAATAGTAGAACCAGGATAAATTATATTTCTATTTTCATTAGTTAAATTCATTTTATGTATATGTCCCAAGGCTACATAATTGAATCCTAATTGTTTCAATTTACTACTAGATATTGTATTATATTCTCTTTGATCATCATAGCCTCCATCTAGACTTGCATGTGTTATTAGAATGTTTAACTTTTCTTTATTTTCTATATTTATTTCTTCTATTTTAGATTGTTTTAAATAAAAATCTTCAAAGCCATAACCATATAAATCAAAATTTTCCATTTCTATTTTTTCTATTTTTGAAGTAAATATTTTTACGTTTTCACTCCAATTATATTTTGCATAATATGAATTTTTTAAGTAAGGGTCATGATTTCCTGGTGTTATAAATATTAAAGTGTTTGGTATTTGTTTAAAGCAATCATTTATAAACTCTATTGTGCTTTGTCTTACATATTCGTGGTCATAAAGGTCCCCCGCTATAAACAAATATGGTATTTGTTTTTCTTTAATATATTCTATCATTTCTTTAAATGCTTTTCTTTGGTCTAACCTTCTTACTTCTCCTAGATTTGCTCTATCACTAAGTAATGTAAATGGTGTATCAAAGTGCATATCTGCTATATGTACAAATTTCATTTATTTTCCTCTTTTCTGTCACATTAATGCTTTCATTATATGTAGGTGTATTAATTTTCTTTACCTATTATATAAAGTGAATTAAAAAAAGTCAACACTTTTAAAAACAAATGTTTTGAAAGTGTTGACTTTTTTATTTATTCCATTGGTCCAAATAATTCATCAAATTTGGCTTCTAGTTCTTTTTGTAAGTCTTCTGTAAAAGCATCTTCATTTATTGGATCTTGTGGCAACTCTGGTGAAGCAAAGTCGGAAAAGTCAAATAAATCGTCTTCTACTTTTTGTGCTTTATTTTCTTGTTTTATTGGTTCTTGTTTTGTTTCTTCTTCCATAAAGTCAAAATTATCAAATGACATTTCATTTGGATTTGACTCTATATTTTTTTCTTTGCTTTCTTCTTTATTTTCTTTCTTATCTTCTACTATTTCATCATCAAATAAGTCATCTAATGACTCTACTTTTAAACTTTCCTTACTTGCATTTGGCTTGTCTGGTACATATGGGTTATATGGGTTGTATTTTCTCCATTCTCCTCTTGCTCCTACATCAAAGTTATTATGGTCTAGTGTATCTTGTTGTAAGTCTTTATATATTTTAGCTTGTTCGAAATAGTAGTATTTTTCTGCTTTTACTGGTTTTATACCTTTTTCATATATAATACATAAGTCATTATCCATTCTTCTTAGTTCATCTGGCGTCATTAGTGGTCTTGCCATTATTTGTTCTGATTGGCTAAAGCCTTGTTTATGGAAGTGCTTATCTTTATTTACAGAGTTACTATCTCTTGATATTGTTTTTTCTCCTAGTGCTTTTGAGAAGTATTCTACTGTTTTAAATGAGTTACTTCCTAAAAATACGTGTGTATCACAGTTACCCATTATTGTTTCATAACTTTTTTCATATACTGCCTCTAATTGGTCTAAGTTTTGAAGTATAACGCTAAATTGTATTCCTCTACTTCTTGATGTTGATATCTTTTTGTCGAAGTCTGGTATTCTTCCTATGTTTGCGAACTCGTCTAGTATGAAGAATACTGGTACTTTTAACCTTCCCCCATTTAAGTCTGCAAAGTTGTATAATTGTTGTATCATTTGTGAGAAGAATATTGTAAGTAAGAAATCATATGCTGTATGTGTATCTGATGATATTACATATACTGCTGTTTTTTTACTTCCTATATCTTCAAAGTTTATTGTATCTGTTGATGTTACTTCTGCTATTTCTTTTGAGTCGAATTTTCCTAGTTTTGATTGAAGTGAACTTAGGATTGAACCATATGTTTTTTCTGGTGCTATTTCTATTGATTTATAGTACATTCTTGCTGGATGGTCATATGGTAATTGGTTTATTAACTCTGTAAGTAAGTTACTTCCCCCATTGTTATTTGCTGCTCTTACCATTTCTGAACAGCTTGCTAGATTTTGTTCTTCTTCTGGTCTTGTTGCTATTAGGTAATATATTAGTGCTTTTAATAGCATTTCTGCCATATCGTCCCAGTATGGGTCACTTTTTCCTTCTGCTCCTTGACCTTTTACTACTGTGTTTGCAATAACGTCTACGTCTAATTCACTTGCAACGTGCATTAATGGGTTATAGCCATCACTATTATTTGGGTTTACTAAGTTTAGTACTTTTATATCATATCCATGTTTTTTTAGGTAACCTGCTGTTTTATCATATAACTCACCTTTTGGGTCTGTAAATACATATGAACCTAGCATTTGTGTTGCATTTGGTATTGAGTATGATGCTGATTTACCAGATCCTGAACCTCCGTACTATTAATGTATTTACGTTTCCTCTTTTATCTACTGGTAAGTAATTTTCTTTTGCTAGTATTATTCCTTTATCTGGACTTAATATTTTATATTGTTCACCTTTTACACTCCAGTCACTTGAGCCATGTTCTATGTCATAGTATTTTCCCTTTGGTTTGGTTTTCCAAAATCCTTTTATTGAAAATGCTACAAATGCTATTGTATATGGTATTAAGCATTTAAAGAATATTACTAAAGCTCCTCTATATGTAAACATTCTAAAAAATGCTGTAAAACTTGTTACTTCTTTAACAAAATATTCTACAAAGTTTGTTAACATGTCACTATTTTGCCCACTTGGCGCTTCTGCCCACGCTAGCGCAATAGGCGCAACAAGTACTATGGCTAATATTAGCCATAGTACTCCTATAATTATTAAAAATTTTTTCCCTTGTTTTACTGAATTTTTGAACTTGTCTATCTTTCCCACAAACGTTCCACCTTTTCTTTCGTTTATTTAAGCTCCTCTTTCTTGTCCTTTTTTGCTAGTTCTTGTTTTCTTCTCAACTTCGAAGTTATATACTATTCCTTTTTGCTCTTTCATTTTTCTATTTCTTTTTACTATTTTGAATGCTCTTTCTTCAAAGTTTATTATATTTCCATTTGCTGTTTTTAGAGTATTATCTTCAGTTAGTTCTCCATTTTCTGCAGTTATAAACTTTGTTTCATCAAATATATTTTCTTTTTGACTTCCTCTTTCTACTTTTATACTTCTTTTATTTTCTTTCGCAAATGATATGAATACTATTTCAAAATTATCTTGTGAACCTTCAATTGTTGGTTTCATTTTTCAATTCTCCTTTCTAGACATCCTCTTTCTTTTCACGTATTTCAAACGCAAAGTAAGACTTATATGGTTTTAATTCGCACTTTCCTTTTAATTCATTTGTGTTTTTGTCCAAATATACCTTAGGTTTTATTTCTTCTGTTGTTTCTGGGTCTATAATTGATATTGGCCTTCCGTAAATTTGGTGTATATTTAAACTCTTTATATACTCCTTCTTTTTTAGAGTACAGAGTATCAAACTTAACTGGCACAGGTTTTTTAGAAATACGTACTTTGTTATCTTCTAAAATTCCCATATTTACTACTACTTTATCTCCCGCAAAAGATAAGATTATTAATTGTTCTTCATAATTTGGTTCATCTATAAAAAATGTCTTTTTCTTTAAATTTCCTTTTAGTTCCTCCGCTGATACAAGCCTTTCTACTGTAAACTTTGGGTATTCATTTAAAAATTCTTTAGCTGTTTTATTTACTCTGTATATTACTGTGCTTACACCTTGTGGGTCTGTAATGCTAAAGTGCTTTCCTTGTATACTCTCCATTTTATTTTTCTCCTTTTCTATGAACCAAATATCATAGTTTTTCTTTAGTTTGTCAACTATACATAATTATAGCATGTATTTCCATTATTGTCAACTATACTTATCTGCTCTAGTGTTAGTTTCTTGGTTCAAATTTTGATATTTCTTTTAATTTTTCATATATCTCTATTTCTTCTTTAGTTAGTTCTTTTGGAACTATTATTTTTACTTCTGCTATTAAGTCTCCTCTTCCACCTTTTCCATCTTTATAGCCTTTTCCTGGTATTCTTAGTATCTCACCTGTTCCAATTCCGCTTGGTACATATATATTAGCTACATCATCTATTGCGTCTATTTGTGCTCTTGTTCCTAATGCCGCTTCCCATGGTGCTAAGTAAAGACTTGTATAAATGTCATATCCTTCTAGTTTATATTTTTTCGTATTATTTACATTTATTTTAATTAATAAGTCTCCATTCTTTGCTCCATTTTGTCCTAATTTTCCGTGCACCTAATAAACGTATTTTTTCGCCATTTCGTATTCCTGCTGGTATTTTTATATTAAATGTTTTTACTTTTCCTTCTATAGTTCTTAGAGATATTTTTTTCTCTAACCCATAATATGCCTCTTCTATCCCCAAATCAATTTCTGTTTCTATATTTTCTCCTTTTATTGGTACTTTTTTCTTTATTTCTATTTCTTCTTTATTTTCGCCAGTATTATTACCAAATAAAATTCCTAAAAAATCTGTTTTTGTTTCTCTATCTTGTTTTTCTTTTTGCTTTTCTATTTTTCTACCAATATTTGAATACCATATTCTATCATATTTTCTTTTTTGTCTATTATCCGAAAGTACTCTATATGCCTCGTTTATGTCTTTAAACCTTTCTTCTGAATATTTACCTTCATTTACATCTGGGTGATACTTTTTAGCTTGCTCACGAAAGGCTATTTTTATTTCATTTACATTTACTTTATTATTTTCTAAACCTAATATTTTATAGTAATCTTTAAAAATCATTTAACATCCTCCAAATTCATGGTAGCAATATTATATCACATTGTTTTTAAGTATAAAAGAGAAAGAAGCAAATTTCCCCAAAAAATTTGCTTCTTTTTTATAGTTTTTTGTTTTCGCTTGTGCTATGAAATTGCATATCTACTAACTGGTCTGATATTTATTTCTCTATTCTTTGTGAATTTGTATATAAATTTTTTTCCTCTTTTGCACGTCTAAATATTCCATTATTTCCTATGCTTATGTTTATTGCTACTCCTACTAATATTATTAATATTAATATGGTAATAACTAGAGTTATTAGTGTTATTCCTCGATTAAACATGAGACCTACCCTTACATGATTTTTATTCTTAACATCATTTTTCATCATTTTCTTCATTTGCTTTCCCTCCTATAAAATAAAATCTCTCAGCTATATTATTTTCTCTATTTTCTGCATTATTACAAGTTAATTTCTATGCGGCTGTTAAAAAAAGTGTGTCACATCAATATCGTTTTTTGTACAATTATTGTGTTGTATTCAGGATATATTATACAATTTTTTAATTGTAATGTCAATACATTTTTTTTATTGTATTATAAACTTTTATTAAATAATATATTTATATAAAAGGAGGATTTATGCATAAAACTAGACTTAAAGACTTACGAGAAGATAGGGATTTATATCAAAAAGATATTGCTCAAATTCTAAATATTAAACAGCAGCAGTATTCCAGATATGAAACTGATGTAAATGAAATAAGTGTGACACTATTAAAAGAACTTGCTACTTTTTACAATACAAGTACTGATTATATTTTAAGGTTAACTGAAGAACCAAAACCTTATCCTAGAAATAAAAAAGTAAATTAATTTTTAATTAATTTGGAAGAGAGCTATTAAAAAGAAGCTCTTTTCTTATTTACAATAAAAAACATTCTACCAATTTAATGGCAAAATGTTACATAATTTTTACAATATTATAACTCTCTTCTTCCTTCTAACGCTTTACTTAAAGTTACTTCATCTGTATATTCTAAATCTCCACCTACTGGTATTCCATGTGCTATTCTTGTTGCTTTTACTCCTAATGGTTTTATTAATTTTGATATATACATTGCTGTTGCTTCTCCTTCAACCCTAGGGTTTGTTGCAAGTATTACTTCTTTTACTTTTCCTTCCATTAACCTTGAAAGTAATTCTTTTATTTTTATTTCGTCTGGGCCTATTCCATTCATTGGTGATATTGAACCATGTAAAACATGATACATTCCTTTAAATTCATGGGTTCTTTCCATTGCTACTACATCTTTTACATCTTCTACTACACATATTATGCTTTCATCTCTTTTTGGATTTGAGCAAATAGTGCATGGGTCTGTGTCTGATATATTATAGCATTTTGAACAATATTTTAAGTTCTTTTTAGCATTTATTATTGAAGAAACAAATTCATTTACTTCTTCTCCTGACCTATCAAGCATATAAAATGCAAGCCTTGCCGCTGTTTTGCTTCCTATACTTGGTAACTTTTCAAAAGCTTCTATTAGTTTTTCTATTGATGGTGAATAGTATGACATTTTTGTGCTCCTTGTACCCCAAAAGGACCAGGTTATTTTGGGGTATATTTTTATTAATTACCCCAAAACAACCTGGTCCTTTTGGGGTATTACATTATTCCAGGTATATTGTATTTTCCTAAGCTTTGTGCTTGTGCTGAATCTACTTTTCTTAAAGCTTCATTTACACATGTTAGTATTAAATCTTCTAACATTTCTATATCGTCTGGGTCAACTACATCTTTTTTTATTTTTATTTCTTTTATTTCTTTTGCTCCTGTTACTTTTACCTCTATTGCTCCTCCACCTGCTGTGGCATCAAATTCTTTTGAAACCAATTCTTCTTGACTCTTCTCCATATCTGCTTGCATTTTCTTTGCTTCTTTCATTAATTGATTGATGTTCATTCCACCAAATCCTCCCATTCCTCCTGGGAATCCACCTCTTCTTGACATTATATTCCTTCCTTTCTATATATTATTCATCATTCATTATTCACTATTCATTTTAGCGGTTCCTTAGAATAGTAATCTTCCCCCACATCTATTTTAGTTATTCATCATTTTTAATGAATAGTGAATAATTTTCTGATTAATGTTGTTATTCTACTACAGAAAATGGTATTCCATTATCCTGTGCAAAACTTTCTATTGGATTTTGCTCTTCCTTTTTTATAACTTCAGTATCGTCATATATATACTTTATTTTCATAGGCTTACCGCATTCCATTGATACACGTCTTTCTAGTTCTGATATACTTTCACTTTTTTCTAATATTGTTTTTCCAAATGGTGTAACTGGTTTTGAAAATTGTATTCCTATTATTAAATCATTTATTTTGCTTGCTATTGAATTCATTAAGTTTGTATATAACATTATTTTTCCAGCATCTTTAAGTTCTCTAATTATTTTAGGCCACTCTTGTAATTTTTCGCCTATTTGTATGTTTTTTACTGGTCTTTGTTGTTGGCTCGTAGAAGCTCCTGCTGCTTTTTGTGTATTTGTACTTTCTATTTTTCTAGCTGGCATATTTTCCACATTTTGTGAAATATTGTGTATTACTCCCCCTGTATTTATTTTGGAAATTTGCATTTCTAACTGTGTTATTTTATTTTTTAATTTTTCTATTTCTCCACTATCAACATTTGATGTTGTATTTCCTATTTCTCCTATTTGTCCACTACATAATTTTATTATTCCTACTTGAAATAGTATTAGCCTTTGTGAAGAATATTTCATATCATTTTCTAAATTAGATAATGTATATACCATTTGAAGTAATTTTTCTTTTGTTACTTCATTTGCTAATTTTTCAATATTTGCTATTTCGCTTTCCGAATATATGCTTAGGCTTTTACTAGATTTATATATTAATATATCTTTTACATATTTTATTATTTCCCATAAAAAGTTCTGTATATCTTTTCCTTCATTTACTACTTCATCTATTGTTTGTAATGCCTCATTTACATCATCTTTTAATATCGAGCTTACTATTTTATTTATGTATGCTAATTTTGGTATTCCTACTAAGTCTTTTACTTTATCTTCATCAATTTTTGTTTCTCCATCTTGCAGACATCTTTCTAATATTGATAAAGCATCTCTCATTCCACCTTCTGCCAATACAGCTATTACCTTTAAGGCTTCGTTAGTTATTTCTATTTGCATTTCATCACATACTATTTTTAACCTTTTTATAATATCTTCATCTGATATTTGTTTAAAGTCAAACCTTTGACACCTTGAAAGTATTGTTGCTGGAAGTTTTTGTGGTTCTGTTGTTGCTAGTATAAACTTTACATGCTCTGGTGGTTCTTCTAATGTTTTTAAAAGTGCATTAAATGCACCTGTTGAAAGCATATGAACCTCATCTATTATATATACTCTATATTTTGCCTTTGTTGGCAAAAAATTTACTTCTTCTCTTATTTGCCTTATATCTTCTACACTGTTGTTTGAAGCTGCATCCATTTCTACTATATCTGTAAGGCTACCATTTATCGCCTCTTTACATATTTCACAATTATTGCATGGTTCTCCATCTTGTGGATTCATACAATTTATAGCTCTTGCTAAAACTTTAGCTGCTGTTGTTTTTCCTGTTCCACGTCCACCATTAAAAAGATATGCATGCCCTACTCTTCCTGCTATAATTTGGTTTCTTAATGTTCTTGTTATATGTTCTTGCCCAACAATTTCTGAAAATGATGTTGGTCTAAATTTTCTATATAGTGCTGTGTAATTCAATATTTCTCACCCCTATATTTTAAAAAATGGTATAAGAACTAAATTTTACAAAGTTTCTCTATGGAAGATATTTAACATGCAAAAATTCTACTTATTGCTGCTTCCTTCCGGACCTGACAAGTTTCATAGGTTTGCACAAAAATATCCTCCATACAGAAACTTTATTTTTTCTCATACCTCATTTATTATATATGCTTTTTTCGATTTTAGCAAGTACTTTTAAAAAAATAATTAAACACAATAGAAATGGCAAAATTTTCGTTGCCAATGCAACAACTTTTTTTGAAAAAGTGTTGTTATTAT
>CAOJVB010000042.1 GCA_948444845.1 uncultured Clostridiaceae bacterium
TTCCATTTCCTGCTATTCCGTCTATTGCTCCGCCATAGTAGCCTAAGAATCTTAGATTCATTTGTCTCTGTTTGTTATTTAACATTCTATTTTTCCTCCTCATTCTTAATATTTTCGCTTGTACTGTCTTTTTTAGTAAAGTAATATGTAATTATAGAACCTGATATCGCCATGAATGCTCCTACATCTATAATTCCTTTAAAAGTTAATATACACACTGTAATTATTACTGATAAACTTAATATTGTTTTTACTTTGAGTAAATCTGCAAGATTTTCTAATAATTTCTTCCCTGCTTGTTTCATAAAATCATTCCCCCTATTTTATTATTTTTGTTGACAGATTTAATACGTCTTTAGCCATTTTTTTCATAGTTCCGTTTCCTCCTAAGTTCTCATACTGTGCAAACATATCTTCAAAGTTTTCTTTGTCTAGTATGCTAATCTCTCCTGCTGTTTCATACTCTCTATATCTTCGTACTAATTCATTTCTAAGAAGTGCTACTAATCCTTTTTCTATCGCTTCTTCTTTACTTTTATTTTTCTTTAATTTTGTTGATATAAAACCTATTACTGCCCCAAAAATTGCGGGAACACAATAATTTATTATAATTTGCAATATATCTACATCCATCTACTATTCCTCGCTTTCCCTATTATGTCTTTTACTCCATGCTTGTACATAAGAAGCATGGATTTCGTGCCCAACACTATCAAATTCTAATGTTTTGCAGTATTTTTTCATTTCTTCATAGTTCATTTTTAATATGTTTGTTTCTTTGTTTATGTAGTCATAAAATGTTCCTAGCCAGCTTTCAGTAAAGTGTGCATCTGAAAAATGCTTAACTTGATATAACATATCTTCTATGTCTGAATAAACAATTTCTTCCCAGTATTTACTTTTTAATCTGCTTCTTAATCTAGCAACGTTGTCTCTTAATGCATACCAGTCTTCTTCTTTAGGATTATAGTTAGTACTTGCAACTTCTTTTAAAAAATCTAGTAAATTATAAAAAGAATAGATAGCCATATTCAGAAATTCATGTTTCATAAATTCGTCCTCGCTATCTTCAAACCCGTATTTTTTATTAAATTCTTCAAAGTAATCTAATATTGAATTGCTACTTGCCATTGTCCAACCAGATAAATGTTGAGAATAATGTGGGTCTTGCCTTGATAATGAATTTTCATTAGGAAACCAATATGCTGAACATTGACAGTCTTGTCCTTGCTCGTAATTAAATCTTACAACTTGATATTCTTTATCGTGTTCAATTGCGTAATCTAATTTTCGCATAAATGGATAATCTTCGCCTTGTTTTGAATTAATGCCCGTTGGGCAATGTATATCATATTTTTCCAAGAAATTTCTATTATAACATCTACTTTGCACCCAAATTGAATGTCCTACAATATTGTGTTCATATCCATTTGTGTCGAAAGAATAAACCAATCCCTGAATGCAAGAAATTGGTTTACTGTCTTCTTTTTGATTTTCTTGATTTATTATGTTTAAAAATCTATCACAAGCATTTGGTGCTAACATATCATCGCAGTCTATCAATAAGAAATATTTATAATCTCCTGCTTTCCAACCGATTTCTCTACTTTCTCCTTGATATTTATGTTCTTCATTCTTTACTATTGATATTTTTATATGTTCACTATCGTAAAATTCTTTAAATTTTCCAGAAGTATAATATTTGTAATAACTTTCATTATTTTTATCTCTTCCTTCTAAATAGTCATCTACTAAAACTAAATGAATATTAAAAGGATTTGCTTTGCTGATATATTGATGTATTACAGAAAACACCATTCTATCAGTTAATTTTCTATCTCCGCCACATCGGGCTTACCACTGTTATTCCTTTTTCTTTCATATTTCCTCCTTTTTTATATTTCAGTTGTATAACTTTTAGATGTTGAGCTTGAACTTGTTGTAGTAAATGCTGTAGTACTAACTAAGTTTCCTAAAGCTGTTGACGTTGCTGTTGATGATGTTGTTATACGTTGTGTATATGAATTTCCCAAATAAGTTTGTATACCTGTTTGAACTCTACTAGATTGAAGATTATTAATGCTTGTCATATATGTTGTTCTGAATTGATAAGTGGTTCCGTTAGCAGAATTTGCCTGTGTTACAGAATACGAACTATTATTATAAGCATTTGAGGTTGCATTATTTGTTACATAGAATATGTTAGGATTTATATCGTTATTGTATCTATATCCTTTATAGCCACTATAGGTTTTATATGTTACTGATGTTGTTCTACTATTAACATTATAGTAAGTAGTAGTTCTATAGTAAGTACTTTTTCCGCTATATTTTGTAGTTACTGATACTTGTGTTGATGAGCTACTAGATTTTGTAACAACTTCCAATGGTCTATATACGTTATTTATAGATGTAGTTGTATAGGTAGTTATTAATCTTGTTATAGTTAAAGGTATTTCATTAGATAAATTTCCCGACTGAGATGATGTCATACTTAATGAAGTTTTATTAGTTGTTTTAGTAAAATAAGAATTATATTGCGCATTACTAGTCAATGTCATTACATTTGAATTATACTGTGATGTAAGTTTTGTAATTGTTGTTATTTTTGTTGCTTGCTCAGTATACTTTTCTGACATCATATAAGTATATAAATCATCCAGATATGCAACTCCTGTGGCTGTTTCTGAATTTATTGTTGATTTCGTATGTGTGTAGGTTACATTGTAGCTATATGTACGTGAACTAAAACTACTATTACTGGTATTTGTAAATAATACTTCTTCAAAATTGCTCTTAACTCCTGTGTATGCAATAATTCTAGCATAATAGCCCAATGTGCTAGTTGTTGTTTTATTTTCAACACTGTATCCACTATATCCAGTAGTTATAGTTTTTTTAGATATTGTAGAAATAGTACTTATATCTTTTGATAATGTTATAGTTCCACTATTTGATGTTGTCGAATTTTTAGAACTTGTAACAAACACATTTGAAGATACTGTTTCTGTTATATTATTTATATAAGTTATTGTTTTTGTTAGAGGTACACTTATTGAATTATTTATAGCACTTGAGGTTGTATTTCCTATGCTTGTACTTATTAATGCTGTTGTACTTAATAAATTTCCTACTGCTGTTGATGTTGCAAGTGCAGAAGCTATATTTGTTTGTTTAGTTGTAGAATATTGATATGGAACTGTTATATTCGTTATAGATAAGGTTTCTAATCTTGTAGCATACGTTTGATTATTAGGATTAGTATTATTTCGGGTACTTATAGATTTTTTTGTACTATATAAGGTTGATGTAGAAGTTGTAGTCAATGATGTATATTCAGCATTAACTACCTCACCATTATATCTTGTGTACGATGAACCTATACTGCTGTATCCAGAATATTTAGTTGCTATTGAATTTGTTGTAACGTGTTGTTCTGTACTTACTCCTCGATACCCAGTAGTTTGTTCAAATACTGCTTGACCACTATATCCAGTAATTGATACCCCCGTTGACTGTTGATTATATGTTATTGTTTTGGTTGATTTTTGTTCTTGTCTGTATTTTAATTGTATTCCAGTTGTTGTTTTGGTTGTTAAATCTAAATACCCTGTTTTATTTACTTGAATATAAGGATTTCCTGTGTGAGTTGTTTTATATTTATACGATTTTGTTTGATTTTCAGCCTGCACTACTAAATAATTACTCATCTAATCACCTGTTTCTATCCATAAATTTAATCCGGATGTATCTGTTGGATTGATTGGAATTTCTGTCCCACCTATTAGTATTCTTTGCGTGTTATCAATATCTAAATATATTTTTCCACTATCTGTGCATATTAATAGTTGTCCACCTGCTATTGGTACTGTATTTATATTTGTGGTCGTTCCTTTATATAATTTTAAAGGATACACATTATTTAAGAAATCATTCCAATTTATACTTTTATCGTCTGCATATTTTTCTAATTCTTTTTTTATTTCTTGTAGTCTTTTTTCTGTTACACCTGATAATGGATTTATTGTAAATGAAACACTATCACTATCTGTAACCGTTACTAATATATTTAATGTAATACCTGAAACTGTAAGATTATTATATGCAGGAATATATGAACTTTTTCCTTCATTAGGAACACTTGCAACTGCATATAATATTTCTTCTGTGTCAGTTCCTTTTGCATATATTCCTATTGAATTAATTGTATATCCTTCTGTTAATTCTGTATTCTCTATTATAGCTTCAAGTTTTATTTGTGTTTCATCTTGTTTTGTTATATTTGATATTAGAACTTCTTGTTTTGTATTTGTTAATTGTGTTAAAGATGTTAATTGATTTGTTGGATAAATATTTGATGATGTTACAATTTTAGTAAATTTTAATTTATCCTCATTTACTAATATATCAGCAAATAATTCTTTCCCAACTGATGTAGTTATCAATTTATTAAATTCAGCCATTGATTTACTCCTTTCTAATTTATACCTAATTTTTCTTTTAATTCTGTGTAGGTTATAACAGGCGCTTCATTTATACTATGTGCATTATAAATTTCTAAATCAGCATCATCTATTAATCCGTCACCATTTAAGTCATATATTTCATTTTCTTCAGTTACAGGTTGATTTAATTGTTTATTTATTAAAGATGTATCTCTTGTATTAATTGTACCATTGTCATTAAAATCACCTGCAACTAATTTTAATTCTCCTATATCTATTTCATCTAAATTTTCTTCATAAACATTTTCAATACAATAATATAAATAACCATCTTTACAAATATATACATCATTGTATGTATTTTTATTCAATATCACTTCAAATGTTCCATCACCATTAGTATCAACTGATTGAAGTATTTCCGTACTATTCGAAGAATAAATTTCTATATAACCTTTATGCTTACCATATATATTTTCTGACAATATTTTACCTTTTATTTTAAAAGTATTGGATTTTTTTTCACTTATTATATTTATTGTTTCAAGTGTAGTTATATAATTTACTAATTTTACATATCCTTCTAAATCCACATTATTTGTATTCGTTAATCCTAAATCTATATTTGCTGGAAATATTTTTTTTAATGTTTTAAATAAACTTGTTGCTGATTTATTGTTGATGAAATGTGTTATTATTTTCATTGTGTATTTATTTATATTTTGATATATTTCATAATTATTTTGTCCACAGTACATATCTAATATCTCTAATAGCCTATTATATGTATATGGAGGTGTTGCTAGCAATTCTATTATTACTTGATTTCTTCTATCTTCAGTATCTAAATTTTTATTTACTGGAATATCAAGCATATTTTCATATCTTTCTATTCCTTTTTCTGTTGCTGTTTTTATAAAATTGTCATCAAAACCATTATCTATATCTAATTTTATATAATTTTCAAATTCTTGTTCTTTACTGTTTATTATGTTTGTCATTTCTATATTATTTTTATATAAATCAGGTACATAATCACTAACTTTCATTTATTACCACCTCATTTAACATTGGATAAGGATTATCTTCATCTTTAGGATTTATTGTTATATCGACTACATTATTATTTAAAGTTAAATTATTTACACTTACAACTCCATTTACTGACAGTATAGCAACCATTATTCTTGATATATAAACAATTACTTCATCTTCTGTAAACCAACTTCTTTGAACTGTTTTAAGATATTCATTTATAGCATTTTTTATATTTTCTCTTACTCCTGAGACAGTAAAATTATCTTCTAATACAATATTAAATTCTACATTTATATTAAATACTTCTGGAACTGTTACTGTTACTTCATGCCCTATTGGTGCTTTTCCATAGCCTTTTCCACTGTTTGCTAGTGGGTCTACTAAATTTTGTACTTCTTCGACTTTTGCTTCTGTAGGTATTTGATAGCTTGATGTAACTATTAATAATTTGACTGTTCCTCCACCATTCCAGACAGGAATTACCAAGCAATCTCCTATACCTTGAATGCTTTTTACATATGTTTTATAATCTGCTATATTTCCTCCATATGGATGTGTATTTACTTTTTCAAGTACCCTTGCTCTTAAGCTTTCATCATCTTCTGTATCTTCTCCTCCAATATAAATATCTGTTAAAGTAGCACTACCTACATTATTTATACTTTCAAGTGGTAATAAGTCTCCGTAATATTCATTTCCAATAGTTCCAGTAGTTTCACATGTTAAAATATATTTTCCTATTTCTAGCTGTTCTGTTACTTGATAATTGTGTCCTCCAGAAGAAACTGGGGTACTCCATCTACTCCCAATTGGTATTTCCATTGAATTTCCTTCATTATCTAAAAAAACACCTATCCTTTTGGAATAGGTTGCTTTGTTTCTTTCAACACCATAATCGTATGCTTTGTTATCAAGATTTTCTCCTACTGCTGTCAATAAATATGTTTGGTCTGCATATACATCTAATGCTATATAGCATTGTGCTAATTCTGCTGAGGCTGGTGCTAATGCGTCATATATTATTGAGCCTTGCCTTTTGTCTAAATTGTCTGGTATGGTGTCAAGCATTCGCTGTAATATGTCTTTAAATCCATTTCCTTCGGAAAAATTAAACATTTATATTCACCTCCATCTGTATATCTCCATATGTACTCTTTACTGTAAATTTTACGAGTATTATATTTTCTAATTCTTTAATATTTGTTACTATTACGTCTTTAATTCTTAAATCTTGTGTAAGCGCTTCTTTTAATGTACTTTCAATAGTCGCTTTTAAAAATTCTATATCTTGTCCTATATATTGTTCAAGTTCTACTCCGTAATTATCATCATAAATTAAGCAACTATATCTTTCTACCATTAATGTATGATATATTGCTTGTTTTACAGCTTCCAATCCATCAACATACCCTGCAATTCTTTCTTCTTTCATTTTATATGTTTTAGAAGGTACTAATACTATTTGCGTTGTTGGCTTTAAACTGTTTTCTATTTGAGGTGTTAACATCTATTTCCTCCTTTATTGAATTAACTTTTCTAGTGTAGCAATTCTTTTTTCTAAGTTTGAATTTTTATTTTCTAAATCGGCCATTCGTTTTTCTAATCCAGTTGATTTTTTTATATTTTTATTTTGTGCCTGCTGTATAAAATAGCATTGTCCTCCGTTAAAAGTTGAAGCAATTAACTTGTCTCCTGTTTTTATTTTAGATTTATCAATTTCATCGTTTAAAACTATAAATTGTTCAGATATATCTAGTCTATTTTCTAAATTGAGTACTAAAGGTTTTATGCTTTTTACTGTTAGATAAACTACTTCACTTATTGTGTCTGTACCACTCTTTTGCATTATTCTAAATATTCTACTTGCACCATTTGCCATTAAATTGCTACCTCCAATTCCATTGTATGCTCATATTTCGTAAAACTGTGTGTTGAATTTATAATCCACATCCACTTATTTATGTTTTCGTGTGGTAGTATAAATTTTATTCCTTTTCCAGCTCTTAATTCTTTTATTCCTTCTGCTTCTAGTTTTAGTTTTTCTGTTTCAATATTTTTTACTTTTAAATAATTTTCTGCTGTCTGCCTTAACTTAGCTTCATTTGTATTGTCATCTGCTTTTTCTAAAAATTGTAATAATCCCCATCTTTTTATGTTGTTACTGTCTTTAACTATCCAAACGTCTCTTTTTCCTGTATTTTTATTATCTCTGTATAGCTTTATTTGGTTGTAAGTATTTTCATCTATGCTTCTTTCATATTTAAAGCCTGTTAGCATTGAGGCATCTCCTAGTTGCACATTTGTTTTTTCATAACTTAATTCACTCCATACAAGTTCCCCAAATTCATCTTTTATAAAGTATTTTGCTTTATCGTTTATATTTGCTAAATTTATCCCTCTTTCTACTATTTTGTATAGCGTTTTCTTGTCATGAATGTATGGTTCAGGTATATAATTAGTTGGAATTTTTATTTTATATCTTAATCCATAATCTTCACATATTTTTGCAAATATATTACTTGATGTCATGTTAGCTGTTGTGTATACATCTGTATTTTTCATGTATCGCATTTGGTCATAACAAGTTATTGAATAGTTTGCTTTTGCGTCTGTTCCTATTTTAAATACATATCCAAAAAACATTCCAACTTTATCAACTATAAATGATACTATGCTACCATTTGCTATTTGCAATAGATTATTAGGGTCTTTTTGTAATGAGCAAGTTAATTTCCCTGCTTCTCCTTCTATACTGTCAGACAATGTTACTTTTTCTGCTATTTGTGATACATCATATATTTTTCCTGTGTTGCTGTTTTGAAGATATAATTCTAAATTCATTATCTTATACCTCCTCCCCCAGAGCCACCACCAAATGAACCAGAGCCTCCCCCTCCAGGTGCTGATGCTCCTGCTATTATTGGCGGTGTTGCTTCTGCTTTTATAGTTGCTTTTTTAACTGCTGTTTTATTTGATTTTTTAGGTTGACTTTTTAATTTCGCAACTTTCTGAGGTACTGCCCAACCTTGAGGCAAAGTCAATACTTGTCCGTGGATATATAAGATTAGGATTTTTCCCTATTACAGCTTTGTTTAAATCGTATAATGCTCTCCAGTTATTTCCATTTCCAGTACATGCTTTTGCTATATTAAATAAACAGTCTCCTTTTACAACTGTATATGTATTATTTGCGGATTGACTAGAAACTGGAGGATTTTGAACTGCTGTTGATGTCGCTCTTGCAGCCGCTAGACCACTCAAGTCTATATCTACAGTTTTTACACCATATGGTCTATATTCTGTAATTTCTAATTTGTAATATATGTCTTCTTCTTCTCCTGCTTTGTGGTCATATACAAAACTATCTATAACAAAGTACATGTTAAGTTCTATTGGTAATCCCAGTGTTACTATTTTTGCTACATTATTATTTGTATTTTCTGCATACCAAATTTCTTCGATAAATTCTACACATGTTTTAGGTAAAACTCCTGTATAATAGTATGAATTTTGAGCTGGAAAGAAACTTTCTATTGAAATTTTCTTTAAACTTGGCTCTCCTTTTCTTGTAGATTTACCTAGCCCTATTATGTCTATTGTTGCATTGTCTGCACTTCTTGTAGGAGAAATTTGCTCTGGATTTATTGGTATTGTTAAGTTTTTTCCGTTAAATTGTATCATTATACTAACACTCATTTTATACAACCTCCAAGTTTCCATCGTAAATTTCTTGTAGTTTGTCGGCAACTTCGTCTAATATTTCATCTACATCTGCTGTTTCTTTTATATCTCCAAAAGTTAATGTTATTTGAGGTGTTACTTGTTGATAATTTAATTTATAATCCCTTGTTGCTACATCTAGCAATAACTGTATATCTTCATCACTAAATAGTTTGTCATCTGTTGTTGTTTTTAACGCTTTTCCTCCTGAATTGTCGCTTCCTACTACATCATTTAAGCCTTCTAATGCTTTTGTCGTTGATTCTCCTATATAATCAGATATGTTTTTTCTATTTGCTACTCTATCATCTCTAGTTTTATTGTACTCCTGTGCTTTACTTAATATATTTTTACTACCTTCCTTAGCAATATCTGACATCTTTTTCTTAACGTCATTTGCCTTCCCAACTGCTTCATCTATCTGTCCTTGCGTTATTCCTACTGTATCAAGATATTTTTGCATGGTATTATTTATTTGACCTACTGTTTGACTTGTGAAGTCTGCATAGTTCATTGTTTCAAATTTTGCACCTAACTTATTTAACAAGCCTACAATCTTGTTATACATCCAGATAAACCCATTGACTATTCCTTCACAAACACCTTCGAATTTTAATCGCATTTGTAGTCCTGCTAATACTACTGCGTAAAAGCCTGTTTCCATTCCTTTTCTAATGCCTAACCAACCTGTCCACATATAAAGACCTGCTAATACTATTCCGTAGAACGCTTCTTGACATATCAATTTTAAAGCCATTGCACCTAATCTTAAACAATCCCAAGCATACAACAAGTTATAGGCTACTTCGTCATTAGTATTGTACAAATGTGCTAGTATTCCTATTAAAACTCCTATAGCTACTACTATCCATGTAATGGGACATGCATACAATGAACCGTTAAAAATATTTTGTGCTATAGTTAGTGCTACTGTACTTGCTTTTAATATTGTTTGTATTGTATTTATTGCTAACATTGAACCATAATAAAATCCTAATGCTCCAACAATTCCAAGTATTATTGGTTCTATAATTGACCAGTTTTTGGAAATGAAATTTCCTATTTGTTGTATAATTTTTAGAACAGGCGATAATATTTTAATTATCATTTTTATTACTTTGCTTATTGTTCCTAGTACTTTTTCTATTGCTTTGCCTACTCCAGATATTATTTGTGAAATATTAGGCAATTTATTTTTTTCTAATTCTTTATTAATGTTTTCAATTATTTTTGCTACCCCTCTTGTCACTGCTGATTTCATGTTTGCTATTGATGTATTTATTCCGTTTGTTGAACTTTTGGCTTGTTCTTCGAAACTTTTAAATCCATTTATACCTTCTTTATTGAGTTTTATAATTGTGTTCATAAAATCGTTCATTCTAATTTTACCTGTTCTTAGCCCCTCGCCTAATTTTGTAGTTGTTGTATTCATAGCAGTTGCTATTTGTTTTAATTGTCCTGGCATAGCTTGTTGTAGAGCTCTCCATTCCATCATGTCTGGTTTTCCTTTTGCATATGATTGACTTATTTGTTCTAGTGCTGACTGTTGAATTTGCATACTAGCACCACCTGCTAAGATAGCATTATTTAAAGCTAGGTACATTTCTGTACTATATCCAATATTGCTATTGGCACTTGTAAATCTTTGAACTGCACTTGTTGCACTATCTAAAGTTGTAGGTAGTCCTTTTAAACCTGCACTTAGTCTTTCTCTTGAAGCATTTGCCTGTTCTTCGCTTATTCCTAAGTTTTGCATTACATTACTATAGTTGTTTAATGTATCATATCTTGATATAGCAGAGCCTATTTGATTTGTAATTAGACTAAATATTTTTTGAACAGCTTGTAGTCCCACTAACCCTTTTATAAAAGTACCAACATTTGAAGAAGTACTATTTAAACTGTATTTTGTTCTATCTAACGAGCTTGAAAATGCATCTTGACCTGTTGCAACATCACGCAATTTTCCTTCTAATTTCTCAATTAGTTCGAATTGTTTTGAATAGGCTTCTGTTCCAACTATCTTAGGGTTAACTTTTTCAGCTTCATCTAAAGACCTTTTAAGATTATCAACTTCTTTTGACATTTGATTAAATGTTTTTATATTTTGTATTGCACATTTCTCAGCTTTTGATAAGGTAGGAGTTATCCTATCTTCTAGTGCTAATGTGTCTTTAATTGTTGCCATTTATCTCCTCCCCTTTCTTTCTGCTTTTTTTCTTGCCTCTTCTTCTTCGTCTAGTTTAATTTGAATACAAGCTATGATAAAATTTCTATCCTTTCTGCTTAGGTTTATAAATTGAGAGGGAGTATAGCCCATGTTTAGAACTGCATACATACATGCAGAGGCTTCTCCTCCCTCTTTTATTAGTTTTTTGCTTCTTCGATTTCTTCATCTCTGTCTGTTTCAAAACCACTTAGTTCTGTGATTTTGTCTGCTAATTCTGCAATTTCTCCTGGAAGTAATTTTTTCTTTATTAGTTCTGTTGCAGTAGCACAACCTGCCTTTTTTAATAATTCGGCATTATTAAAGTTAGGTTGTATTGTTTGCCCTGCTACTATTAATAAGTTGAATTTTGTGCTGTCAAAATCAACACCTTTTTTATTTACTTTTCCTCTACTTCTTTTTTGATATTCTCCAAATTCATCTGATGTCATAGCTTTTACCTTGAATTTTCCGAGTCTTTTGCTAACAGAAACTTCTTCCTCTATTTCTGATACATCGGGTAATGTTAAAAATTTTTCTAAATCATTCATTTTTTTCCTCCAATTTTATTATTTTTTATACTAGACTATTAAATTCCTCTAATACGTTGAAGTCATTAAAGGTAAAGTCTACATCTTGGTCTAGTATTTCGCTATCAATATCTAATAGTGCTAAGTCTAATCCATCTAAGTTACAACCTAATATTTGAATTACTTGTTTTCCTGTTTTACTTCCTGCGTCTTCATTTGTTACAACTATTGTGAAATAAGTATCTTTTCCTGTTTTTACGTATTTTTCCATTAATTTTGCCCATCTACTTGAAACATATCTTAGATTTGCACTACCTGTTCCCTTCCACCCTGATGTCTTAGATTGAGTATTTCTAGTTCCCATTGCTTTAAATTCTGTCTTTGTCTTATCTATGTGTATTTTTATGTTTGCAAGTTCCATGAGTTCAACAATTTCTCCATCTATTTCAGCTGTTGCGACACCTTCGCGTCCATTTACACAGTCTTCTGCTTGTATAATATTCATTAATATACCCCTCCTTTTATTGTTCTACATTAACATTCATATATAAAAATTCCATGCTGTCTAGTGGTTTTACATATATTGAAGCAATTACACTGTCTATATCATTACCTTTTGATATAATTACTTTTGAACTGTCAAATTCTTGTATTGCTCCTCTGTTTTGTAAGTCTGTTAAATAATCAATTATTGATGACTTAAATAATGTTCTTCCTTCATCATTGTTTGATACTTTTCCTAAATAAGTTGTCTCCCATATGTTTCTAATAGAAGAACCTATTTCGTCTAACTCTCTTATAACTCTATTTTTAGAGAATATGTAGTTTTTCTCTTTTGTAAATGTGTGTAAACTGTTTATATCTTTTTCTACTTTTACATCTCCTGCTTGATTTAAAGATAAGATGAATTTACCATTCTGTAATCCCTCAATTATCTCTTTATTTGATAGCATATTTATTATTTCTTCTGCATTTTCTACTACTTTACCTGTTGTACTTTCTGATATATCTGCCCCTGCTGTTGCTCCTGTTACCCAAGATACAAATTGATTTGCTGTGATTTCTGTTCCATCTTTCATTACCACACCATTTACATTGTTTATTATTCCTTCATAATCTGCTCCATCATAATTGCAGACTACGGCTTGTACATATTTTCCTTCATCTTCTCTCATTTCTTTTATAAATGAAACAACTGATTGTAATATTTCAGATGAGTTGTCCACAACTCCTAATGTATTCCATTGTGCTGTTCTTAATAATTTAAAATATGACATATAACTATTAGAATTGTTTTCAACAACTCCATTTTCTCCACCTGTTAGCAATGTTGAAGCAATAGATGTTAATGCTTTTTCTTCTTCATTTGTATTTTCGAATGTTACATAGCCATTCTCCATTAATTCGTCGATTGCAGTTACTTTTTGGCTATCTACAAAATAACCATTGGCATAAGTTTCTACTACAAACTGTTCTTTGTCTTCTTTAATTAAAATTGCAATTTTGTTTCCAAATACTCCATTATATTTTGCTGTTATTTTTAGTCCATTTTCTAATGTGACAGTTGCCTTTTTTCCTCCTATATTCGCTCTATATAGCTTTAATTTATTACAGTTTTGTATTGCTAAATTGATTAGTAATGCTTCTTTATCTGTAGTTAATAGCCCTACTTTTGCAAGTGAGGTCAAATCTAATAAATCACTGGTAGTTAATTCTATTAGTTTATTTTCTTCCCCCCAGTCTAAGTCCATTAACATTGTTGCAATTCCTCGTGTTCCAACTATTACTCCTGTTTGTCCTTGTGTTTCAAAGTTTAAATAAGCACCTGGTCTTATTTTGTTCATCGCACTATAATTTCCTCCTGCCATTTATACCACTTCCTCCTTTATATTTAATTTTTCTAGTTTAGGTTCTTCTTGTAATTGTTTTTGTACTTGTATTGACACATTAAAGAAAAAATGTAATATTCCTTCTACTTTTTCATATCTAGCATTTTTTACTTTAACAGGTCTTTCTAATTGTATTTCAGTAAATTCTGTCATTAGCTTTAGTGCTATTTCATCTAATTTTTGTTCTAAATCAATAGTGCTTGATGTATCTTTTTTATATCGGTATCTTATATTTATTAAATAATCTATAAACCATCTATTCCTTGTGTCTTCTCTTATATTTGCAGATAATTGATGTATAAAGAAATTAGGGTATTCCATTTTTGCTATAGCTTCTTTATATCTTTTAGTGTTTTCTCCAAATATTTCTCCTAATTTAACAGATGTAGCACTTTTTACTGTTTCGCCTATAATTTCATACATTACTTACACCTCATATCTTTTTATAAATTCTTTGAATGCTTTACTAAATCTGGCTGGTATCTGTTGTCGTATTTCATCTATAGAAATTGTTAGCATGAATTTTCCTTCAACCCAATCTCTCTTTAGCGTTTTTCCTATTGCTGGTACATATCTTCCTGGTTCTTGACTGTGTCCTTTTTCAACATAAAGACTGTATTCCATGGAGTTATATATTTCTACATACATAGTATTACCTACAACCAATATGCTTGCTACATCGCTTTTATCTGGGTCTATTTCAACTAGCTCATGTCCTGTTTTCTTATTGAATTTTCCTGTTCCTCTAAGTTCTATTTTTTGACTTCCTATGCTCCAACTGTTTCTCAATGCTCCTGTATCTACTGGTGTTCTTTTTTTAGTTTTTGCAATACATCTTTGTGCCATTTCTAGTAAAAACTGCTTTAAAAATAGCTCAAATTCTTCTGTAGCAACATGTAAATTTTTCGCCCATCTTTCATATTGTTTAAAATTAAATCCACTTTTTGCCATTACACATCACTCCTCATTTCCATCAGCACTGCTTTTCTGCTTTGACTTACTTGTGGAAATCCTATAATCCCACTGTAAGTTTCTAAAACGGTTCCATCGTTTGCTAATTTTCTGGCTACGATATAGTCTCCCTTCTGTAAGTCTACAGATAAATCACAGTTTATTTTTAGCATAGTTATTATTGGTTGACTGTCTATTGCTTCTGGGTTTGGATTATCTTTTGTAATAAATGAAATATTACATGGGATATCTTTGTATATTGGTTCTTCTAGTTTTTCATTTCCTGTTGTTCCATCTGAATTTATTGTTTCTATGTTTCTGAAAATATCTATTGTATCTGTATCAAATATTTGCATAGCTTTACTAATTGTTTCAAAGTTTATTTTATTCATCTTCAACACCTGCACTATTCTTGTATAGTAGTTTATATCTATTTATTTCTTTTCCTCTAGTCTCTAATGTATTTTGAATGTGTGAGGATAATAATGACTTTATATACAATTCCGAAGCATTTTCAAAGTCTACTTTTCTTCCATCTTCTGACATAGATTTTATAATAGTATTGCTATTGTTGTTTTCTTCACTATTAGAGCGAAAAAAATAGACTTCATAAAAGTCATTTGCCATATCTAAAACAACATATCTTAGTTCCTTCGGAAATTTGTTTCTGTTTGTTAGGTTTAATATAGTTTGTATTGCTTTTTTTATATATAAGTCTATAATCTTGTCTTGCTTTTCATCTTCTATATTATTCATTGTTTTAAAATCTTCTAGGATTGATTTTTCTATATCATTATTATCCATTTCATTACACCCCTATTTTATTTTCTTTTTAGATACTTTTTGTTTTGCTTCTTCCTGTCTTTTAATAATATTTTCTGGTTTCATTTCTTCTTTTTGCTTTAATCTCATTCTATTGAATGCTGATAGTCCCATATTTTACATCTCCTCCTAAGCTATTTTATGTTTTAGAGCAACTAAACCAATGTTTTTGCTTTCATATACTCTTTTCCAGTTTGTTCCTATTGCTAACTCTTTATTGCTCGGTGTTACTTTTTCTGATGTTCCTTGCCATCTAATTCCCATTGGGTGTAGAACAAATGCACGTCTATGCATTAAGTAATCTTCTCCTGCTAAGCTGTCTCTGTCTGTTTCTATTGGTACTAATGAAACTGGCACTCCTTCTCCTCTGCCTATAGACCCTTTAGCAAATAAATATGTTGTAAATACTCCATCTGCTGTTCTTGGCATGCCATCATCTACGATAACTGAATATGTTAAATATGTAGGTATTGTAATTGGCGAACCACTCTTTCCTTGTACAGTAGTATATTCTATTAAGTTTTGTTTCTGTAATTCTGTATATACTGCTGAGTGCATCATAATTGCTTGTAATGTTTCTGCTTCATCTCCAAGTAATTGTTTTGCGTCTAATACTAATGAGCCATTAATTGCTTCTGTTGATTTGTCTAACATGTGGTCTTGCATATCTTCGCATGCGAAAACCCCTTCTATTACAGATAATAATGTTTTTTGTTCTCTTCTTGCCCAATAGTCTGCGACTCTGTCTGCTATTGCTGACATAGGGTCGTCTCCTGCAAGTGCTCCAGCTAAGTCATTTGCTCCCCATGCTTTACCTCTCATTAATAAGCACGCTACATCTTTTTCTGCTCCAATTTTTTGTGGTGTTAATGCTACACTATCTTCTAGTATTTCGTCTTCGCCTGTTAAGTCTTTCCAGAATGGCATATTCATTGTTAAACCACCTTGTGTAACTAATTCATTTAATTTTGGATTTGCTATTGCAATTCCACTTTGTAATATTCTTGATTTTTCTGCTGTTTTTTCTATCGCGTATGGCGTAAATATTTCTGGTACTATTACGTCTTTAATTTTTGTTGATGTTTCCATATTTTAATCCTCCTAAAATTTTAATTTTACTCCTGCTTCTTCTGCTAATTTTTTAGCAAGTTCAGGATTTTCTTTTAATAATTTGCCTTGTTTTGTAAGGTTGAAACTTCCTGCTTTAAATGGATTTTCTTGTACGTCAATTACTACCGTTGATGGTTGTTGTAATTGATTTCCAACAGGCATGTTGGGATTTGTTGGTTGTGTATTATTAGGTTGTTCTACATTAAGGTTTACCATTGAAATAACCTCTTTTATTGCGTCTTCTATAGTGTTTTCATCTGTCTTTAATCCTTTTGCCATTTTCACTATTTTTG
>CAOJVB010000043.1 GCA_948444845.1 uncultured Clostridiaceae bacterium
TTTCGCTAATAAAATAAAGCTATTTTTTAGTGAAATTTTCAAAAAGTATTGACACTATACAACAATTGAGAAACACAAAAGAAAATAGTGGCGCAAATGGAATAATAAGGAAATTTAATCAAAAGTTGCAAATAATACTATTTATTAAACTTTTACTTTTTTACATTTTTTAATAATACATATATTGTACAAAACAAAAAACTGTACACTATATGTATTATTTCAAATACTAACATAATTTATTCTTGCTGAACTTTATCTATAATATCATAAACCCTTTTATAATCTTTAGTATCTGCATATGCTTTATATACTTCTGACTTATTCTTCTTCAAAAAATTAATTATTTGATACACATCTATCCAAATTTGATTCACTCCTTCTTTTTGCGATTCATCAAAAATTAACTGCATTCCAAAATGAAGGTGTGGAACATTTATATTATTTACATTTTCTTTTGCAGAATATCCTGTCATTCCTAAATATCCTATTACATCTCCTGCTTTAACAACTTTTCCTTCACACATATCTTTTGCATATGGATGGTCTTTTCTTAAATGTGCATAGTAATAATATCTCTTTCCATCAAAGCTTCTTATTCCTACCCTCCAACCACCATATTGATTCCAACCGACATGCCTCTACTATTCCACTTTCCACTGCTACAATTGGCGTTCCTATTTGCCCCATTAAATCATTACCTAAGTGAATTCTTTTATATCCATATGACCTACTATTTCCGAAATCATCATAATGGCTAAAGCCATAATTTTTTGCAATTGGCAGAAATGCCTTTATCCCATATTTCTTTTTAAAAACTTTTTCGTTATTTTCATATTCTTCTATTTCATATTCCCCTATAAATTCATCTAATATTGCTGTATATGCTTCTATATAATAATCATATAGTTTATGATTATTAACAATATTTTCAATTTTTTCACCTTGTTTTAACTTTTCTACTATACTATCTAAATCTGATTGTTTAAAAGATTTGAAATTACCACCATATTTAGTAGCTAAACATGAAATAAGTTCTATCCAATTCAATTTCACATTCTCATCTTTATTGTGTGAATTGATGTCAAGTTTTGCTGTTTTTTCCATAACTTCTAATGGTACATTATAGTCTACCCATTTAATATATTTCTTTTCATCATTTTCTTCTACTGCGTCTGCTTCAGTTTCTACTGTTTTCGCAAATTTCTTTAAACTTACAACAGAAATAGTAATCAATAACAAACTAATTACTATTACAATAATATATATTTTTTTTAGTTTAATTGCTTTTAATATCACTTATTTCACCTCGCAAATATGTTTATATTTATATATATTACGAAATTTTTTCATTATTACATTAAATTATAAAGTTTCCTAGTAAATAAAAAAAGAACAAGGCTTATGTTTTTCCTTGTTCTCATATGAATTCATATAATTTATTGAAATCATTAATTATTTTTTATTTACTAAATCTTTTAAAGCTTTTCCTGCTTTGAATACTGGAGCTTTAGAAGCTGGTATTTTGATTTCTTCTTTAGTTTGTGGGTTTCTTCCTTTTCTAGCTGCTCTTTTTCTTACTTCGAAAGAACCGAATCCAACTAATTGAACTTTATCTCCTTTTGTTAAAGTTTCTGTTACAACTTCAACAAATGCATTTAAAGTTGCTTCAGCATCTTTTTTTGTTGAACCAGTTTTTGCTGCGATAGCTGCGATTAATTCTGATTTGTTCATTTAAATTACCTCCTATAGATTTCGTATGTAGACCTTTTTTCATTCTACTACTAACATTATTCGCCAATGTTTTTCAAAATCCTTCTTTTTTTTATTATTTTTTTCTTTGAAACCTTTATGGCTGTAAGTTTTTGACATTTTCATGTTTTAAATGTGGCTATTTTACTGTATTTTGTGTTTCCTTGTATAGCCCTAGTCGCTCTAAGATTTTATAGAATTTACCTCCATATGGAACCATTAAAAGTTCTTCTTTTGTAAATATTTTTAGCGCAATTAGTGCTAATACATATATTATAGCTGCTACTAAAATCGATATTATTGTTACCACTTTGCCTGAATTTATACCACCTAATAATAAATAAACTGCATATGAGCACACTGCCATAACAATTGTTGCCAAAAATGGTTTTACTATAAATTTTGAAAATTTTAAATCTAGTTTCATGTGTTTTTTTAGTACATAAAAACATATTCCAAATGCTATAGCGTGACACATTGCTGTTGCAAATGCTGCTCCTGCTGCTCCAATAGCTGGTATTGGAACTAATATTAAGTTTAATATAAATTTGACTCCTACCCCTATTGTTAATGCAATTGCAGGTACATATATTTTTCCTAAGCCTTGCAAAGCTCCATTTACTGTTTGTTCAAGTACTGTAAATATTATAGTTAAAGCGCTTACTTGGAAAATAAATGCTCCTTGATTTGCATTTGGAAATAACAAGTTTAATATTGGTCCGTGCAAATATCATCATTCCTACCATACAAGGAAGTCCTATTAACATTGTTACTAATAATGAAAACGATACTCTTTTATTTGCAGTTTGCATATCTCCTTTAGTTTTTGCTGAAGCTATTGCTGGAACTAATGCTGTTGCAAATGCTATATTGAAGGATAATGGAAGCGAAACTAATGTATCTACCTTTCCACTTAAAATACCATATTGCTTTAAGGCCTCTCCTTCTGTCAAAAAGCTTTGCAGACCTCTTTTTACTGTCATCGAATCAATATTTCTATTTATTGAAGTTAATATTGAGCTTAATGACATTGGTATTGAAACCATTAATATACTTTTTACTGTTCCTATAATGCTTTTTGTAGGGAAATTTACAGACGATACTATTTCTTTTCCCAAGTCTGCTCTTCTTACTTTATAATACATATATAGGTATAAAAAGCTTGCTACTGTTGCTAAGGTAGTAGCTAAATTTGCACCTGCCGCCATTAACCTTGTATCAACTTTTGAACATATTGCAATTACTTCTACTACTAATATTGTAAATATAGTTTTAGCCAGTTGCTCTAAAGTTTGAGAATTAGCTGTAGCTTTCATATTTTCTCTACCATTAAAGTATCCTCTAAAAACAGAAATTATTGCCACAAAAAATATTGCTGGTGAAAGTGCAACTAAAGTAATTTCAGCCTCTGGTATAGCAAGCCACACTTTTGATATATAACCTGCTCCAATAAATAGTATTAATGTTCCTATTAAACCAATAATAGCAAAAGTTGCAAGTGAAATTTTAAATATTCTATGTGCACCTCTATAATCACCTTTTGCAGTATGTTCAGAAACTAATTTAGAAACTGCATTTGGGACACCTGTTGAGGAAAGTGTTAATAATAGTGCATAAATAGAAAAACCAGCACTATAAATTGCATTACCCTCATCACCAAAGCCTGGCCTATTAGTTAAATACCATTTATATACTAACCCTAAAAGTTTTATTAAAACCTGTGCTACCATAAGCGATAGCACCCCTTGCATAAAGCTTTCTCCTTTTGCACTATGACTACGCCCTTTACTATGTTTACCTTTTTTCATAACTTCATCCTTTTCTTTTTTATTATGTGTTTGTATTAAATTATATTCATATTATTGATATTATTCAAGTATTTTTTTAATTTTTATATCTTTAATTTATTTTTTCAATGTTTGAATGTCAAAAAGCTCCGTCCCCATTGACAACCTTTCAATTTCTTTTTTCACAAATTTCCCAAAAAAACTTGATTTTTTGCCCGTTTTATAGGATAATATAGGTGCAAATATTTTAATTATTGAAAGTGGTGAAAGTTTTGAAACTTTTTGATAAATTTTTGAAATTTTTAAAAACGGATAGAAACACGTTTTTTACATATATTTTGACTTTACTTTCTGCATACTTTTTTGTAGATAGATTAGTTGAAATTTTATTAATTATATTTAATGGAGTAGGAGTTTCATATTGGGGACCTTTTATGTATACATTTGCTTTAGCATGTCCAATATTTGCTTTTCTATTTTCTGGTGGCTCAAAATTTGCGACTTCTAATAAAGTAAAGGTTAATTTATTTCATTCATATTTTGTAAGTTTGTATGTAATAGGTTTATCAATGGTAGTTCAATGGGCTAATATGAGTATTTGGTCTGGTTTAATTTCTTTACCAGGTTATTCTGTTATAGCTACTGAATTTCCTGAATTATTTAGACCTGCTTTATCTGCTATAGCTATTTTCTTACCTTTAACTACAATAAAACCTGTATTTGATTTCTTATACAAAAAAGTACAAGATACAAAGCTGTTAAGGGAATCTATTGCAGATTATGGTGGTATAAAATTAGGGCCAGATAATAAAGAAGGTACAGGTCCATATTCTTGTGAAATGTATGTATGTAATGATAAGGAAGTTACTAGAAAATGTGTTATTCCAGAAAGTAGTAGATTTAACCAATTTTTAGTTGTTGGACCTTCTGGTTCACGGTAAAACTTCTTTAGTATTTGAGCCTTGTATGGCAAGAGACCTAGAAAAGAAATACTTTTTCTATCAGGCTTCTAAAGAAATGGGATTTACTGCTTTAAAAACTGGTATTGCAACATTAAATGCACCTTTTAACAATGAATATTTAAATAATAATTTTTCATTAAATATGTTAATCCCTGTTCAAGGAAAACAAGGTTTATATGATACATATATGAGAAAAATGATTATTGGAAAATCTGGTGATAATTATATTTATAAAAACTTAGGTTTAACATCTATTTCTCCTGACTATGAATCTATTGGTCATATGATAGATGTTGCTAAAAATTATAATATAAAATATAACTTAGTAGATCCAAACAATAGCGATTCAATCGGGTTAAACCCATTTGTACATGATAACCCTTTAAAAGCAGCTAGTGTATTTACTCAAGTATTAAAAGGAATGTATCAGGGAACTGTAAATAATGTAGATAAGACGACTGTTGAAAATTATGCTATTCAAGCTATTGAAAACATTTGTATATTACTAAAAACTACTTACCCAATAGTATATAAAGATAAAGACTACTTACCAACATTAGAAGATGTAGTTAAAATACTTAATAATTTTGATTTAGTAGAAAGTTTATGTCATACTTTAGAATCTGTACCAGAAATTGCTGAGCAATATAGCGTTCAACTTTCTTACTTTAAGAAAAACTTTTATAGTGGCGCTCCTGGAAGAGAAAATATGGAAAAATCAGCATTATATGCTTCTTCAATATTTGAAAAGCTAATACGCTCTGCAGGTGTAAAAAAGATTATTTGTAATAGAAAAAATAATATAAATTATTCAAAGGCTTTAGCTGATGGAGAAGTAACTTTTGTATGTACAAGAAGAGGTGACTTAGGACCAACTGTACACAAAACTTTTGGGCTATTCTTTATAATATTAATGCAAAGTAGTGTACTTGCAAGGCCAGGTAATGAAAATACAAGAGTTCCACATTTCTTATATATAGATGAATTTCCAGAATTCATTTCAAAAATAACAGAACCAATATTTACTTTATATAGGAAGTATAGAGTCGGAACAACGATTTCAACACAAACACTTGCACAATTAGGAGCTGTTAACGATAAATATAAACAAACTATTACTTCTAACTGTATGAATAAAATCATATTTGGTGGTGGAGATATAACTGAAAATGAATGGTGGTCTAAAGAATTTGGAAATATTAGAAATTGGAATTTTACTCAAAGTTATGATACTGAAAAAGGCAAATATAGTTCTTCTTTATCTGGTATTAACTGGGCATGGGTACCTAAATTTGCACCCGATAAAGTACGTTCACTACCATTTAAAAGTTGTTTATTCAAATGGAAAAATAATAAAGGTGTAATAGATCTTTGCGATGGTAAAATTGATTTTATGGAAGCAAAACATAAAGAAAAACATGCTGATAAAAAATATGACTTCGAAAAATTTACAAATGGTATTGTAGAAGACCCTGAACCAAAAAAGAAGATAAGTGCTACATGGAAAAATGAAACAAAATTTGACGAAGACGAAAATGGTGATGTAGACCCTATAAAAATGGATAATGATGATGTTAAGTTTTTATATGATAACGAAGATGCTATAATATTTGATTTGAAAAAAGGTAATCCAAATGGATAAAAAATGAAGAGACATTGTTCTCTTCATTTTTTTATCTAGTGAATAATTAATAGTTAATAATTGTTATAGTATCCACTTTTTACATGTTAATATAATATTATATTAACATGTAACTTATAGTCGAACTAGGTATATAGTTCTTGTTTTAGAAAGTAGAATCATAATTATGGTTGTATTCTTAACTTTACTGCTTATCTATATTGCATGTATAATTATTTCATTATTTTTTAGTAAAGCATTATTTACGTTACTACTGATATTTTTATGTCCTTGTTGTCTACTTTTTCTATGTATTAGTGAAGTCTATGACACTTTTAATAATAAGGATTATTAAAAAATAAAAAATGCGCTTTTAAAAAGTGCATTTTTTATTTTTTTAGTTATTTTTTAAATTCCTAATAATTTAACTTCAACATCAACTAATTTATATTTATTGCTTTCTGGGTCTTTTTTAAATTCTACTAGTGTTTTTGCTAGTGTTTCTTCATTTTGTCTTAAGTCTGTTGAGAAATATAACTTTAATTGTGGTATTTCTACTTTATTTACTACTATTGTTTTGAATGTCTCTGCCATATGTTTTTCGTCTTCACATATGAATATTAGTTGTGGCATTGACATGAAACCTGAGTCTGCTGGTACAAAGTTTCCATAGAAGTCTTGGTATAGTTTCATTTTGTCTACTAGTTTTTTCTCCCAATCATCTTCTCTTCTTACTACTTCAAATAGGAATTGTATTGCTTTCCCATTTTTTGTAAGTTTAACACTTCCACCTGTTGCTTTAAATACTTTACCTGCCATTTTTGCATTTATTGCTGGCTTTGGTACATATGAGTCAAATGCTGATACTTTTCTAAGGTATGCAATTATTGTTTGATTTCCTGCTAGTCTTTTCTTTATCATAGGAACTGGTTTTGTATTATCTGTTGGTTGCCATTTACAGTCAACACCTCTTGAATTTAATAGGTATTTTCCCATTTTTTCTAGGCAATATATTCTATATATTCCTTTTCCTTCTTCTGAGCTAAAGTAATATCTTGTTAATATTTTAGATTTTACTAATTGCTCTAATTTATTATTTAATTTGTCTTGTGATGGAACTTCTATTTTCTTCCACTCTAATAATTGCATTATTTGTCTTGATGTAATAAATTCAAACTCATTTACTAATTCTAATATTTTAAAATGTAAGTCATTAATATGACCTATGTTTATTTTATGGATAATTTGGTTCATTGAAACGTATCCATCTTTTCCGTCAAATACTTTAATTTCTCCTTCTCTTATTGCAAATGGTGATATCACCGCTTTAATTTCATTATCTTTTACCATTTTTTACCTCCTCCAAGATAATTATCTTAAATTTTTTTAAACTATAATAAGTTTTACCTTATGCTTGTCTGGTATGATTTTTTTTATATAAACATCTACTGGTTTTCCATATTCCATACCATCTTTATACTCTGCAAGACCTACTAAGTTAGGTGTAAGTTCTATGAATATACCGTTTTTACATTTTTCAGTTTCACGAACTATACCTTTAACAGTTTCCCCTTCTTCAAACTTTTCAGCATTTTCTTCCCATGTGCCTAATAGTTCTTTATATGAAAGAGTTATTCTTTTTAGGTCTCTATCTATATATTTTACCACAACTTTTACATTTTGTCCAATTTTTAATCTTTCAAATGGAGATTTTATTCTAGCAACAGATAAATCTTCTATATAAATTAGACCTGTATCACCTTGTTCCAGTTCTACAAATGCACCATAATTCTTTATTCCCTTTACTACCCCATTTACTATTTGGCCTACTTCCAGGCTATCTCCATTCCAATTTTTTTTATATTTGCCATCTGCTAAAACATTTGCATCTGCCAAATCTATATCTCTTACCTTAATACCATATTTCAATTTCTACTTCTCCTTTTTCTTTTGTTTAACCATATTATATTAATAAAAATTTTTATTGTCAATGGTAAAAGCTATTTGATTTTTGGTATTTTTTCTTCTCCTATTAATACTAGTTAATTTGAGTTTTTACCTGGTGAACAAGTCCATTTTTCGTACTCCCCAAAATTAGCATTCTAAATGATTTAATATCTTAAAAGAATTTGAAACTAAAATAAAAGTCAATGAAGACAGAGATTTTTATTAAAATGGAGCTCTAAAGTTTTTCCTTTAGTTCTTCACTTTTCAAAAAAATCTCTGTCTCATTAGCTTTTACTTTTCATTCCTTTCCATTAGGAATTCATTTAAATCTTTGATAACAGTTTTTCTTATTATATGAACTTCTTCTTCACTTATTTGAGTATATGTATACTTTTTCACTTTACCTGCTATTATATCTATTTGTGAACAAATTTCATTTTCTACTTCTGTTATAATAGAAAGTGAAATATCTTTACTCTCTATATTTATTAATATCCATTTTAGTATTTCAAAAACATCATAATAATATGAAATTTCATCCTTTATACTCTTAAGAAATTCATAAACTTTCTTTTCTAGTTCCCTATTAATTGTTGGATAACATATTTTTATTGTTTTGGTAGTTACAAATGATCTTAATGTAACTTGTGTAGTATTCTCTTCATAATCATAACCAAAGTCAACTACTATATTATCATTTTTATCATCTTCCTTCAAGCTCATGATGCCTGTTTCCATAAATGCAATAGATTTATCTTCAGAAATTCTGTAATGAAAATCTCTTTCAACTAGTGGTTCTAATGGACTATTCCTTCTTAAAAGCACATAATCTACCATACAGTCATAATCATTAATACTTTTATTTGACATATAATATTCTTTTCCTTTATTGTCGATAATTCCTATGTCTAATAAACTGTATGCATATTTACTATAGCAACAATATGATTTACTAATTTTTATTGGAAAAACTATTTCATGCAGCTGACTAAATAACTCTTTAAATTTTTGAATTCTGATTCCTCTATATTTTTCCAAACAAAATATCCATTGTGATATAACTCTTTTTGCATCTTTCTTTACAGCTTTACTTTCAAAAATAACATCTTCATAAAAGCCTGTTTTTTCTAGATTTAACCGTAATAACAATATTTCTATTTCATCTAATCTCATACTTTCTTCCTCCTTGCAATTGCAAAATAAAGTTTTCATAAATAATTTCCATATCATTTTATCATACTTCTATACATAAATCAATACTTGTTTCATTAATAAAAATTTTTAGTCAATGTAGTCAATGTAGTCAATTGGTAGTCAATTGGTAGCCAATGGCTTCAAAATCTTCGTCCTCATTGACTTTTCCATTGACATTTTTCGACTTTTATCATATTATAAAATTATAATTTTTATAGAAAAGGTGATTAATATGTTAAAAGAATTTAAAGAATTTGCAACAAAAGGAAATATAATGGATATGGCTATTGGTGTTATTATTGGTGGTGCTTTTCAAAAAATAGTTACTTCTTTGGTTAATGATATTATTATGCCTGCTATAGCAATTTTTACTGGTAAAATGGATTTTTCTAATTTAGTTCTTACAATAGGTGGTTCTTCTATTAAATATGGTTCTTTTATTACTACTATTGTGGATTTTCTGATTATTGCATTTTCTATATTTATAGCGATAAAATCATTTAATAAATTAAATAATGCAACAAAGGAAAATTTTGAAAAGATTGCTGAAAATAATAAACATTTAAGAAAGGCTAAAAAGAAGTTTTCAAAATTAAATAACGAAGTAGATACTTTAAAAGCTAATGAAGAACCCACAACAAAAGTATGCCCTTTCTGCTTTTCTGAAATAAATTATAAGGCAACTAAGTGTCCTCATTGTACTTCTAGTTTAACAATTAAATCTAAAAATAAGAAATAAAAAATTATACTTTACTATCCAATCCTATCATATACTATATCAAACAATAACCTAATTTTAAATTCATTTTTTATATAAAAAGTATGGAGTTTGTTATCTATTCCATACTTTTCTTTCTATTTTTCCATATTCTACATGTACATTGTTTACTTTATAATGTAAAATATTTTTATATTCTTCTGATGATTTTACATTAAATTATTAGTGTGATTTATCATTGTTGCAACATATTAATTGAAAATTCAAAACATTAATTCAATTATTTATTATTTTTTCCCTCTATTTTAACTTAATATCTTATTTCTTATTTGCATTTTTATTACAAAAATTATTTAAAAGCATATTATGCTATGGTATTATTAGAGTAATAAATATTAAAATTGAGGAGCAAAAGATGAATACGGCAAAAACTATAAAATGTATAACCATTAGATAAATAAGTTAAAAATGAATGAAACATATCAATTGTAATTGTATTTTATTTGTAGTATTATAAATTTTATCAATAAAAATTATTGATAAATTATATATATTTAATGGTTTTTAAATTTTTTTAAGTCCGCTTTCTATATTATAAAAAATTACTGTATTTTAAGTTAAATTAAAATTAGTACAAAAAGACGAACAAGGCCACTTAAATTATAAAACTTATTTCATTGTCCAAATTGCTCTATCTTTTATAGCTTTATAGTCTCATCTTTTATATAATACTTAGTCCCTACCATTTTATCTGGTAAATATTGTTGTTCTATAAAATGACCTGGATAGTCGTGTGGATATTTATATCCTCCATGATAACCAAATTGTTCCATTCCTTCCGCTGGGGCATTTCTTATGTGCATTGGAACTTCTCCTGTGTCTTTTGTTTTTACATCTTCTAGTGCTTTATTTATTGCTAAATATGATGCATTAGATTTAGGAGATGTTGCTACATATATTGCAGCCTCTGAAAGTATTATTCGTGCTTCTGGCATTCCTACCATATGTACTGCTTGCATTGCACTATTTGCTACTACTAATGCATTGGGGTTTGCCATTCCTACATCTTCTGATGCACATATTACTATTCTTCTTGCTAAAAACATTGGGTCTTCTCCTCCATTTAGTGCTCTTGCTAAATAGAATACTACTGCATCTGGGTCACTTCCCCTCATTGATTTTATGAATGCACTTATATTATCATAGTGGCTATCTCCATTTTTATCGAATATTGCTTTTCTATTTTGTACACTGTCTGCTGCTATTTCATTTGTTATCTTGATTACTCCATCTGCGTCCATTTTTGTTGTAAGAACTGCTACTTCTAAACCATTTAATGCTGTTCTTACATCTCCATTTGAAACATCTGCTATTTTTCTTAATGTTTCATCTTCTATTTCTATTTTATAGCTTCCTAATCCTTCTTCTGCTGTTAATGACCTTTTTAGTACTTCATAAATATTATCTACTGTTAATGGTTCTAGTTTTACTACCATTGACCTAGAAATTAAAGCCTTATTTACTTCAAAATATGGATTTTCTGTTGTTGCTCCTATTAATATTACAGTACCATTTTCTACATATGGTAATAATGCATCTTGTTGTAATTTATTGAATCTATGAATTTCATCTATAAATAGAATGCATTTGCCTGATGGATTAAGCATTAAGTTACTAGCCTCTACAACAGCATTTTTTATATCTGCTACTCCTGATGTTACTGCATTAATTTTTGTAAATTTATATTTTGTTGTTTCACTTATAACTCTTGCTAATGATGTTTTTCCACATCCAGGTGGCCCCCATAGAATGATACTTGAAAGCCTGTCTGCTTTTATTGTTCTATATAATATTTTATCTTTTCCCAATATATGTTCTTGCCCTACATATTCTTCTAAACTCTTTGGTCTCATTCTGAATGCTAATGGCTTACTTAAATCCATATTTCTTCTCCTTTTCTAAATTTCAGATTATTTAAAAAAAAATGTAGGGGCGATTAGTAATTGCCTGCTCTACATAGACTTAACTAAAATAATTACTATTTTAGGGCTATTTCATAGAAGTGGCGGGCGATTGATAATTGCCCCTACATTTTACGTACTTTCCTAGTATATAACCAAGGGTACAGCTTAAGTATTTTCCTTCGAATTATTCCCTCAAACATGCGCCTATCTTGCTAAATTTTTTAAGCCTATTTTTATTATTTCTTCTACTGATAATTCACTTTCTACTTTTTGTAGTGCTTTTTCTATTTCTTTTTTACTATATCCTAATACTTGAAGTGCTGATATTGCTTCTGCTATCTTTTCGTTCTCTCTTACTTGTTCAGTATTTTCTACTAATTTATCTTCGGATATAGCTTCTTCTGATTTTATTTTATCTTTTAATTCTAATATAATTCTTTGGGCAGTTTTTGGACCTATTCCTGGTAATGCTTTTATTTTTGAAACATCATTTGTTATTACTGCAATTGCAAACTGTGATGGTGTTATATTTGAAAGTATTGCTATTGCTGATTTTGCTCCTATTCCACTTACTTGCAGTAAAAGTTCAAACATACGAAGTTCTTCATTTGTATTAAAGCCATACAGACTCATATCATCTTCTCTAACTTTTAAATATGTATGTACTTTAATATTTTCCCCTATTTCTCCTAATTTTTCTATTGCTGTCTCTGCCATAAATATTTTATATCCAACTCCATTTACTTCTATCACAATATAACCTCTTGTTTTTATTTCTAAGCTTCCTTTTATATATGCAAACATTTTCTTTTCTCCTTTTTTCTATCTTTTGAAAGTTATTGACATCTATTTATAAAAATTATATAATATATATAAAATGAGAACCACAAACATGGTTTGCATATTAAATGTTAAAACACATCGAACCAGGCAAGTTACAGATGTGTTTTTTATTGGTTTATTTTTGTTTACTTATAATCATAACTAAAGCTATAATTAAGGTAAACGTAACGATAGTAATTCCTATTAATGAATAAAATAATATGTATATAGTTGTCAATAAGTTTTGTTCTATCATACTCCTCACCTCCTTGCCAGAGGCAAACCACATCTGTTTATTCCCATTTCCTATAGCATTTAATATACAACATATATTTAGGAAAAGCAAGCGAATATTTAATATTTTTACAAATTTTTGTTTTGTAATTATTTATATTGCAATTGCCTGAAGACCTTTTTACGCGGGTGTTAAATGCCTCTCATGGTCCCATGTTTTCAGCACTACTGCTTAGTGGTAATTCTGCTGAGAAAGCTAATCAAGAGGTTGCCATCCAAACACTAACTCTTTATACTACAAGGATGAAGTATTTAGAAATACATAACATATAACACTTCTCCCCCCTTTATTTAAATTCAAAAGGGGGGAGTTTTATTTATTTAAAATCAACTTTTCCTACTATTATTCCAACCATATGTACAATTTTTGTAGAATTTCTTTTAGCAATTCCCTTTCCTAATGCCTTCCCACCTACTGTTAGTGAAGCAACTATTGCACTTATTATAAATTGAATATCAAATGCTAGCCCAAATCTTTCTGTTATTTTTAATGTAACTAATGCAGATATTGAACCACTTAATACTCCACATATATCGCCAATAACATCCGCACATATATTTGAAACTTTTGATGAGTTTCTAATTAATTTTATTGAAGTTTTAGCTCCTTGTATTTTTTTACTAGCCTTAGCATGTAGTTCTTCTTCATTTGCTACTGTTACTGCAACACCAATTATATCAAATATTATTCCTACGAAAATTGTAACAATTAATATTAAAATTGCTGGAAATAATTCTAAACATGATATTGCATTGGTAGAAATATACGAAAATACTATAGACAAAATAAAAGTAGTTATTACTACTATTATAAACCACTTCAGGTCCGAATTATCTTTCTTACTTTTCTCTTTCTTACTCATTTAATGTTTACTCCTTTTACTAAAAGTACTAAAAGGGACGACCCTTTTTCAAAAAAATTTTCTAAAAGGGACACTCCTTGTCTTATATATACTTTATTTTTTATATTATTCATATTTTTATAGTATTAGTATTATTTCAATATTCTTTATATAGCTTTATTGTATATTATATTTTCATTTGTACTTTATATTTTACTCATTAAAGGGTGTCCCTTTTTGTAAATTTTTTCGAAAAAAGGCCGTCCCTTTTAGTAAAAAATTAATTTAGATGGTAAAAGCCTAAGTAAATTTTACGGTTTAGGTCTAGAAGAATTTCTCTATTTTCTACTAACCATTACTGTTTAGCCGTTTCCGTTTAAAGAAAATATCTCCTACTACTATGTATAAAAGTAATAGATAGAAACCAGATCGCCACTTAAAATCCGTACCTTAATCCATAGGCTTCCATGCTCCTAACTTGAAGCAAACATTCTAGAAGTTTTCCTTGGGCATACTAAAAAGCTATTGCTAGTCTTTTTTGCAATAATAGTTTCATAACTATAAAGTTTATTTTATAAACTTTGGAAAATTAAATTTGGCCAAATTTAACTTTCTTTTTAGTTAATCCCAGTATTATCACTCGAGACAGGCTACGCTATGCGTTTTATGTCTTGGCATTCAGCATAGGTTACTCTTAAGCATTTTCTCTAAAAGTTTTCATTAGATATATTGCCTAAGCCTCCGCGAAAATAGGGCTTCCTTATATATGCCATTATATAATACCCTAATTTCTTACTCCCTGGATACACACAAAACTGGCATTTCGCGCATAAACAAGGAACTTCAACGATGTGCCCTTTAGTGGATTTTTAGCCCCACCCTCACAATAGTTGTATGCTACTAGAATAATGCACCATCGTTCTTATTATAGCATATTTTTCCAAATTTTCAAGTTATTTTTGAAAAACTCTTGAATTTAATACAAATATATGCTATTATATTAAATAGTCAATTTAACAAAAAACTTATAGGAGGTGTAAAAAATGGCAAAATGTGAAATTTGCGAAAAAACACTATCTCATGGAAATCAAATTAGTATTGCTCGTTCACACGTTAGTAGAAGAGCTACTAGAACTTTTAAACCAAATACAAGAACTGTTAAAGCTATAGTAAATGGACAAACAAAAAGAATATCTGTATGTGCTAAATGCTTACGTTCAGGTAAAGTAAAAAGAGCTTAATTAAATTATAAATTAAAGTAGGATGCATACTACTTTACATATTAGATTTCTTAAGAAATAGTAAAAAAATAAAATAGATCAAATTAAATGAGGTGGATACTCTTATCCATTTGATTTAATTTGATCTATTTTTTACTACATATTATATATATTTCAATCATAAAGTTTTTTTCTCTATAAAAAACATTTAAGGACTGTCCCCTACGCTTTTGAATTTGGAACGAAAAGGACCGTCCCTACCGTTCCTTACTCTTTAATTCCAAATATTAATTTTACGAATCCTCTTAAAAATTTTGGTACTTTTTTTACTACTATTGTCATTTTTACCACTCTCCTTTTTATGTATTTAGCAAATTAGCCACATTAAACCTACTGCAAGTATTGCTATTCCTATTAAAAATAACCACCCTGTTACTGGAAGTAATAATACTAGTAGTACTCCAAGTCCCAAGCCTATTAAACATACCCCTATTGTTCTTTTTAATAATCTAAACATAATATATTACCTCCTCTATTTATATTATATTTTGTTTTATGTATTTTGTTACTTTTATATAATATTTTACCTTGAAAATAGTGTAATATTATGGTTTAATAAGTATTGAAAGGATTGATAAAATTATATGAATAACAAAGATAGTATAAAAATTATAGAAATATTAAAAAATACATACCCTGATGCTAAGTGTAGTTTAGATTTTACTACCCCTTTTGAAATGTTAGTAGCAGTTATTCTATCTGCTCAGTGTACTGATGAAAGAGTTAATAAAACAACTCCTTCGCTTTTTTCAAAATATTCTACTCCAAAGGATTTTGCTCAAATTGATATTTCTGAACTTGAAAACTTAATTCACCCTTGTGGTTTTTATAAAAATAAAGCTAAAAATATTAAGGAAACCGCTAAAATTATTGAAGAAAAATACAGCGGTAATGTTCCTGAAACTATGGAGGAACTTATGGCACTTCCTGGTGTTGGTAGAAAAACTGCTAATGTTGTTATGCTTGAAGCTTTTAACAAACCTCAAGGTATTGCTGTTGATACACATTGTAAAAGAATTGCTAATAAAATTGGATTTTCTAATGAAAAAGAACCTGAAAAAATTGAACAGGATTTACTTAAAGTTATTCCTAAAGAATACTATAAAGATGTTAACCACATTTTTATATGGCACGGTAGAAATACTTGTATGGCTAGAAATCCTAATTGCAGTAAATGCCCTATTAGTAATTATTGTAAAGAATATAAAAAAACTACTTGTTTGTTGACTTTACGTCAAAATTTTTCATAAACTTCTATATAGTTATATTATAAGCTTATATGATAACATTGACAGTAAGCAGATAATAGATTATTTAAAAAACTAAACAAAAAAGTGGTTTCGCCATGCTGACGAGCAATGCTCGCCCCTACAATTAAAAATTGATTTTTACTATACTATAAAAAAGCGGAATGAATTCCGCCCTTAAAGAGCCTGATTAAGTTTAGGCT
>CAOJVB010000044.1 GCA_948444845.1 uncultured Clostridiaceae bacterium
CACTTATTCAATTTTTATTTCTTTTGTTTCACATCAATTGTAACACTACATTTTCACAAAATACTGTTAAATATTTAGACTTTTTACATATATTTTGTGTTTATGAAACATATTAAAGAATATATAATAAATTTAAAGGAGAGTTATAATGGAAACTGATAATATGAAACGAGAAATTGCACAATATATTGGTAAAAAAGTTTTAGAATTGAGAAAATTTCATAAATTATCAAGAGAGCAATTTGCTGAGAAAACTAATTTATCCTCAAATTATATATACGAAATAGAAAAAGGAAATAGTGTTCCAGGTTGTATAGCATTAATTGATATATGTAATTATTTTGAAATAGCTCCATCTACTCTCTTAGGAAAATATTTAGATAAAAATGTTTATACTGTATCAGAATTAGTTCATACAAATTACCGAAAGCTTTCAAGTTATGATAAAAAATTGATTATAGACATGATTAATTTATTAGCAAATAGATAAAGTGGCTTCGCCACGCTGACGGCAGATAGCCGCCCCTACAATTTAAAATTGATTTTTACTATACTACAAGAAAATGGATTCATCACACGAACGATTAAAATCGCCCCTACATTTTAACTTAAAATATAGTACTTTCCTAGTATATAAAAAACTCTCAAGATAACTTGAGAGTTGGTGTACCCGGAGGGATTCGAACCCCCGATCTCAAGGTTCGTAGCCTTGCATTCTATCCAACTAAACTACGGGTACAACAATAAAAAAGATAAGCACTTTTTAAATTATTGCTTATCTTTTTTTGGTCGAGGTGACAGGGATCGAACCTGCGACCTCATGGTCCCAAACCACGCGCGCTACCAACTGCGCTACACCTCGATTAAGCACTTTTAACAAATGCTTATATATAATAACATATTTTTATTTCAATTTCAATAGTTTTTTAAAAATTTTTTTAATTTGCATTTTTTGCAATTTTATGTTAAACTATTGTTATGAATGTGTTAACCAATAATTTCGTATTTTTATATGGATGGGAGGTATAATATGGAAAACGTATTAATTTACGAGGCAACTTATCGGATGGAAAATGTATTTGCTGAAGGCTTTATTATTCTGACAAGTAAATACGTTGAAGGAATATTTGCTAATGATTACATGGCAATATATTCTGAGAATGATAAAATTATAACTCTAAGTTTGAGAACTTTAGCAGTTGAAATAGTTAAATTTCCACTATTCAAAATGAATTATATTAGTCATCAATTTTCTGCAACTGGTGAAGTATTATGTCCAGGAGAAGAATATATTTTCTTTTCTAATATCAATTTAGATGACTTATATCTAAGTATTTCAGAAAATACTGTAGAAGGAGAAAAAGCAGATTCTATACTAGAACAGCTTTTAAAATTACGCCAAATTTCCCAAATATAATAAAAATAACCCAACTCATAACTTTGAGATGGGTTATTTTTATTAAGTTATATCATAAACTTCTAAATTTTTTATAGCAGGATCATATATATTTTTTCCTTGATAATTAAATCTAGAACCATGACAAGGGCAATCCCATGTTTTATCTAAATTATTCCATGAAAGCTCACACCCTAAGTGTGTACAATATGGTTTTATAGCGTGTATATTTCCTTCTTTATCTTTGTATACTCCTACTTTTTCATTGTCTATCTTAATTATTTTTCCTTCATCTTTTTTTACATTTGATAAATATTCATCATCTTTTCTTAATCTATTAATTACTAAAGAATTTCCTACTTCTTTTACCATATTTGTTAATTCTTCATAATTTTTTATTGGTTTTAGTCTTTTAGAGTTAAAAACTTCTTCATATTTATTATCTTTTCCTAAAATCTTATCTGTAATAATATTTGCAGCTACATTTGATGAAGTCATTCCCCACTTTTTGTATCCTGTCCCTACAAACACATTAGGCATCAAATTAGAAAATTCGCCTATATATGGAATTTTATCTAAAGGTATACAATCCTCTGTATTCCATCTAAATAAAACTTTACAATCAGGATATAAGTCTCTTGCCACCTTTTCTAAATTTTTATATGCATTTTCTAAATTAATTTTCGCTCCTGTTTTATGCTTCATTCCACCTACTAATAATATTCTTTTTCCATTATATAAAGCTGTTCTTAATGATATACTTGGCTCTTCGCTATTAATATACATTCCTTTGAAAAGTTCTTTATTAGTTTCTACTGCAATTAAATATGATGTTTCTTGATACATTTTCATAAAATAGAAACCAGGAAAATTTACTATTGGATAATGTGATGCTATAATAACAAATTTAGCATTAATACTTGCTTTTTCAGTTTTTACAATATATTCACCATTATCTTTTTTTACATCAATAACCTTTGAATTTTCATATATAGTTCCTCTATTTTTTGTTACTACTGCATTTGCTAAACCTAGCATATACTTATAACTGTTGAATTGCGCTTGCTTTGGAAACTTTATTCCTGCTAAAATAGGTTTTTGTATATTTATACTCTTATTTTCTTTTTCTATTATTTCATCTTTTACTTCATTAATTTTTTGTACTTTAATAGGAACATCTATTTTATCTATAAATTCACAATTTAATCCTAATGAATTAACGGCTTCTACTTCCTTCTTAATTTTCATAACTTCATCTTCACTTTGTGTAAAAATGTAATTATCTTGCCATTCAAAATCACACTCTATATTTTCATCTTTTATTATATTTTGAATATTATATATTGCTTGCTCATTGGCATCTAAGTATTGCTTAGCCATATTTTTTCCTAATGAATTTATTAGATAGTCATAAAATAACCCATGCCCACTAGTAATTTTCCCAGTAGTATTACCGGCTTGTATGACTTCCTATATAGTTCTTTTCTAAAACAGCTACTTTTTTACCGTGCTTTGCTTAAATAGTAGGCACTAGTAAGGCCTGTTAGGCCTCCCCCTATTATGCATACATCACAATTTACATCTTTTTCTAAACTTTCATATCTTTTTACTTGTCCTTGCATACTTGCTATCCATAATGAATTATCCATATTTTTTACTTTCCTTTCCCTTGACGCATTGGGGACGTTTCCTTATGCCTCATCTGTCCCCTTTTCGTAAAATATTAAAGCAATTTATATTTTAACTTTCATCTTATTTAATTATTTTGGTGAATTAAGGACAGATGAGGCATAAGGAAACGTCCCCAATGCGTCATTTTGTTCCTAATTTCACTCGTATTTGTATCTCTCTTCTATTTCGATATATAGTCAAATTTACTTCATCCCCAGGTGATTTTGTATAAATGTAACTTCTTAAATCGCACATTTTGTTTAACTCTAAATTATCTATTTTAGTTATTACATCTCCTACTTTCAAGCCTGTCTTTGCTGCTGGTGAATCTAGTGATACTTGTGCTACATATATTCCTTTTTGAATTTCTATTTTTTCGTCTATATATGGTATTATTTCTTTGTCATATGCAAATATTCCTAAGTTTGCTTCTTCAAATTTTTCTTCTTTCATATATTTTTCTATTATTGGTTTTACTATATTTATTGGTACTGCAAACCCTATTCCTTCTGCTGATGCTATTTTCACGCTGTTTATCCCTATTATTTTTCCGTCTGGGTTTATTAATGGGCCTCCACTATTTCCTGGGTTTATAGTAGCATCTGTTTGAATTAAGTCCTCCATATATGTGCTCTCACCATTTTCATCTATTCTTACAGTTCTATTTACTGCACTTATAATTCCTGAAGTTACTGTCCTCTGAAACTCATAACCTATAGGGTTTCCTATTGCATATACTATCTCTCCTACTCTTACGTTGTCAGAATCTCCTAAGCTTGCATAGGGTAAATTTTTTACATTTATTTTTGCTATTGATAAATCTACTGTGCTATCTGACCATACAACTGAGGCAGTATACGTTTTCCCATTTTCCAAAGTTATATAGCAATTACTATATTTACTTCCTGTTACATGTTCATTTGATAATATGTATCCATTTTCTGATACTATAACTCCTGAACCTAATCCTAAGGAACTAGTCCCATCTTTTAAAAATACTGTTGTGCCTGCATTTTTTATTTTAGAAATTCCTACTACGCAAGATGTTACATTTTCTACTACATCTGCTATTTGTTTACTTTGTTCTTTTACTTCATCAACCGTTTGTATTGTTCTTATAGCTGTACCACCTGTATTTGGTTCGTATGTATGTATATTTATTTTTTCATACATTCTATACAATAAAATTGTTAATATAGATGTTAATATTGTTATTGTTATTATAATAATTATATTTTTAAATTTGTTATTTCCATTCTTTTTGTATTTGTACATATAATCACTCTCCTTTTTTATATTTTAATTTTTCCCATCTTTTTTATATTTAAACTTTTTTAAAAATTGTTCTATTGCTTTTTTTTTAATTTGTTTATATAATGTGGGCAGAAAATTTATTTTTCTGTATTTTTTTATAAGGAGACTTAAATGAAAATAAATAAATTAATTTTAAAAATTTTATTTTTATATTTTTTTATATATTTAATGCTTTTTTTAAGTGGCTCTTTATTGATGCCATTAAATTTAGAAAAATCTATTTTTATTATTTTTCTAAATATATTTCCTACTGCTTTTTTACTATGTGTTTCTATGTCTTTTATTTATAAGAATATAAAAAATAGTCAAAAATATATTTTACCTCTACACTTTAATGAAGTTTTAGGTAATAATAAAAAACGTAATACAAATACTTATATGAATAAAATTATTTATTATAATAATGTTATATATTTTATATGTAAAAATGTTCCTTTTATTTTATATTTTTTAGGTTTAATTATTCCTATTTTAGTAGCTACTATTTTTAAAGGAAAAAATATTTTTATTATATGTTTATTATCTGCCTTTAGCTCAGTTGTTTTTTACATATTTTCGCGGAGATTATCTTAGAAAAATTTTAGACTGCTCTAAAAATATATTTAAAATAAATACTAAAAGTATTACTAAAATTAATAAAAGACTATTTTTTAATATTCCTACTAGTATTAACCTAATATTTGAAATATTTCCCTTAATTATAATTACTTTGTTACTTGGGCTAAATTCTATACCTCTAAATATTTCTACATTTATATTTCTTATATTTATAATATTAATAGATTTTATTTCATTAATATGTTTTGCTTTAAATTTTCATAATAATATTAATGCAGTAGCAAAGAGTATTTCTAATTCTGACTTTTTTAATTATAATAATGAATTTAGTAATTTAATGTTTAAAATAAATGCTACTAAACAAATTTATAATGACTATATTAATAGTTTGCAAAATATTCAAAACAACGAATTAGAAAAAGAGCGTTTAGCTTCTATTGAAATATTAAGAAGAACAGTTGATGCAAAAGATAGCTATACATGTGGGCATTCTGATAGAGTTTCTAAATATAGTTGTTTAATAGGAAAAAAATTAAAACTTTGTGATGAAGATATTGAATTACTAAGAATTGGTGGATTATTTCATGATATTGGTAAAATAGGAATTCCTGATAATATTTTATTAAAGACAGAAAAATTAACAAATGACGAATATAATGAAATAAAAAAACATCCTTTAATTGGTGCTCATATATTAGAAAACTCAAATATTTTTGAAAATATTATACCTATTGTACTTTATCATCATGAAAAATATGATGGAACTGGATACCCTAAAAATCTAAAAGGAACTAATATTCCCTTTCTGGCAAGAATTGTAGCTGTAGCAGATAGTTTTGATGCCATGACTTCAAAAAGAGCTTATAGAAATTCTCTTCCTATTGATATTGTAAAACTAGAATTTGAAAAATATAATGGAACACAATTTGATCCTAGAATTGTAAAATCTTTTTTAGATATTTTAGAGAATGATTTTGAAAAGATAAAAAAAATACAAAATGAGATTACTTAATTAAATTATTAAACTTAGTATATGATATTTATACATTCTAAGATATCTATCATATAGTTATTAATAGTGCTCTTATAAATGTTTTATACATTTGTAAGAGATTTTTTATGTTAAAATAGTTAAGCTAATTTGCATATTAATAAATTTCATTAATATAATTATTGTAATAGTAATTTTAATATTCATCAATTTTTTATAAGGCAATTATTAAAAAATTGATGCTTACTAATACTACTTGATTCTCATTTTTTGCAAAATTTAAAATTAGATTTGTTTAAAGTAAATTTTTTAAGTATTGTCTTAAATATCTTGACTTATGTTGTCAAGTAATGTAATATTTTGTTATAAAAAATAAAAGGAGGAATGTTTTATGACATCATCAGAATTAAGAGCAAATGCCCGTGAAAGCTTAAAAGGAAAATGGGGAAAAGCTGCATTAATAACTTTAGTATATGTTATTATAAATTGGGTTATTAGCTTTATTCTAGGATTTATTCCATTTATAGGAGGAATTCTTGTAACAATTATTTCATTACCACTTTCTTTTGGTTTATTAGTTACTTTTATGAAACTAAAAAGAAATGAAGAAGTTACTTATACAGATTTTCTAAACTTAGGCTTTTCTAATTTTGGAAAAGTTTGGGGAGTATTTGGAAACATGCTTTTAAAACTAATTATACCAATTGTATTAGTAATTGTATTTATTATGGTAATGATATTTTCAGGAATTGGAGCTGGTGTAGGTATAGCATTTAATTCTACTAGTGCTACAACTGGATTTTCAGGGCTTGTAATAGTTGGCTTAATTGGATATATTGTTTCTTTAATATATCTAATGATAAAATCTTATTACTATACTTTATCTTTTTATATTTTATATGATAATCCAAATAAAACAGGTAAAGAAATTGTAGAAGAAAGCCAAAAATTAATGACTGGTAACAGATGGAGCTTTTTCTGGCTAGGACTTACTTTCATTGGTTGGGCAATACTTACAGCTTTTACCTTTGGTATAGGTATGTTTTGGTTAATGCCTTATATGATGGTTACATTTGTAGCCTTCTATGAATCACTTGTAGGAAATAAAACTGATGTAGAAGTTTCACCTATTCAAGAAAACTAATACTAAAAAAGGGTTAAAAGGGTTGTCAAAAGGGACACCCTTTTTTAGGCAAAATTATCATATAGGGCACCCCTTATTTATCACTTTTTTAATCTTTTATACAATTCTTTAATTTATCTAATTTTTCTTTTGCATCCTCAAAGGAATTTCCTTTTACTCCAATATAATATTTAATTTTTGGTTCTGTTCCTGAAGGTCTTATACATATCCATGCATCATTATTTAATTCGTAGTATAGCACATTTGAAATTGGTAAATTTGTTTTATCTTCTTTTCCTGTTTTTATATCTATGATTTTTGCTAATTTATAATCTCTTATTTTTTCTACTTCATAATTTCCAAATTTCTTAGGTGGATTTTGCCTCAAATTATTCATTATTTTATTTATTTTATCTGTACCATCTATCCCTTCTAATGTAATAGAAATTGCCTGTTCTTTATAAAAACCATATTTTTCATACATCTTTACCATTTGGTCCCACAAAGTTAAACCTTGCTTTTTATAATATGCTGCCGCTTCGCATAATAACATTACTGCTACTATCGCATCCTTATCTCTTGAGTGAGTTCCTACTAAACAACCATAACTTTCTTCATAGCCAAATTCATAAGTATATTCATTTGAAAGCTCAAATTCTTTTATCTTTTCCCCAATATATTTAAAGCCTGTTAATACTTCTATTAATTTTAAGTTATATTCTTTTGCTAATTCTTTTGCCATTGTTGATGATACTATGCTTTTTATTATTGCACCATTTTTTGAAAGTGCACCTTTTCTTTGTTTTTGAGATAATATATATTCTGCAATTAATAACGCTGACATATTTCCTGTAAATGCTTTATATTCTCCATTTTCTGAATTCTTTGCATATACACCTAATCTATCTGCATCTGGATCTGTTGCTAAAACTATATCTGCATTTTTCTCCTTTGCGAGTTCTAAAGCCAATTTGAATGCATTCTTATCTTCAGGGTTTGGATATGAAACTGTTGGAAAATTTCCATCTGGCATTTCTTGCGTGCTTACTACATTTACATTTTCAAATCCTATCTCTTTTAATATTCTTTGTACTGGAATATTTCCTGTTCCATGTAGTGGAGTATATACAATACTAAGATCTTTTTCTTCTTTAATTATATTTGGATTTTGTAATTGTTTTTTTAATTCTTCAATATATAAGTCATCAATTTCTTTTCCTATAATATTATATAGTCCTAAATTTTCTGCTTTTTTCTTATCAATAGTTCTTACTTTATCATAACCTGATATATCATTTACTTCTTCAATAATTAGCTTATCCTTTGGAGATGTTATTTGTGCTCCATCCTCCCAATATACTTTATATCCATTGTATTTTGCTGGGTTATGGCTTGCTGTAATCATTATACCTGCTATAGCACCTAATTTTCTAACTGCATATGAAAGTTCTGGTACAGGCCTTAAACTTTCAAATACATATGTTTTTATTCCATTAGCATTTAAGCAAAGTGCTGCTACTTCACTAAACTCCTTAGAAAAATTTCTAGAGTCATAGCTAATTACAACCCCTTTTTCCTGCGCATTTTCTTTTTTTATAAAATTTGCCAAACCTTGGGTTGCTTTTCCTACTGTATATTTATTCATTCTATTTGTTCCGCTTCCAATAATCCCCCTTAGTCCAGCTGTTCCAAATTCCAATTCTTTATAAAATCTATCTTCTATTTCTTTTTCATCATTTTCTATTTTTCTTAAATCTTCTTTTGTTTCCTCATCAAAAAATGGATTTTCCAACCATTCTTTATATTTTTCTTTATATTTCATTTTTTTCTCCTATTTAGAGGTCGCAGCCCTCAGCGACCCGATATTCTCTCTTATTTTTTTATATTTATCGTATTATGTGTCTATGGGTCGCTTGATAAGTCTGCGGCCCCTAAAAATTATTTATTATTATTTTTAAAATCAATATATAATTCTCCTGCCGTTTTTGGGCTATCTACACCTTCTGCATTCTTTATTGGTGCAAATTCATCCTCTCTTTTTACTCTTAATATTACAATTTCCTCTAGTCTCTCAAAACTTTCAAATAAAAAACTTTCAAATTTATATGCATTTGGCTTTTCTGGTTTTACTAGTATTCCATTTTCGTCTATATAATTAGACTTTTTATGTGCCACATGATATTTGAAGTTTGTCTCTCCCATTTTTATAACACTTTCTATACTAAATATATTACATAATACATGTGATTCGCTAAATTTAAGTTCCCCTTTTTCATTTTTTTCTTCTGACATTTCTTTTGATATTTCAGTATATTCTACTACTGATGGTTTTCCATTCTTTCTACAAAATACCCCTACTTTTTCTTCTGGGCAAGCTTTTATTAAACTTTTTGCACCTGCCAATACTTTTTTGTCTATTGTAAGGCCAACTAGTAGTGGATCTACCATTTTTGATAGTATATTATCTACTGCACCAATATACACCCATTTGATATTTTTCTCTTGCATATCTTTTGCAACCCCACTATTTAGCATTGTTTTAAATATTCCACCATGTCCATCAGCAGCTTTTCTTACTTTCGATTTTGTTTCTAATAATATTTTACCATTTTCATTAAGCATAGGTAACTCTGTTTGAATGAAGAATTTTATATTCTCTTTTCCATATTCAAAATAATTATTTTTTTCAAAAAACTTCACCGTTTCAGTATTATTTTCTCTACTTGTCATTATATACCATTTAATACTTACATCATATTTTGAACAATACTGTTTCATTGTATCACTTAATATTTCAAATATACTTTTATTTATATCATATCCAATTTTATATGTTCCTTTTGGTCCATTATGTCCAAGCCTTGTTCCGTTGACCTCCTGCTAAAGTTACAACTGCATATTCATTATTCTTAATACATTTTTCTCCTATTTTATTATAATAGTCTTTTTCTTCTTTTGTCATTTTCTCTTTATCAATATATTCTATCTGCTCTATTATATCATTTTTAAATTTATCTCTTTTCTTAGTTTCTTCAAATAAATTTTGCACTTGTTCAAAATTTATTTCTAAAATATCTTCTAATAAATTATTTTTTTCTTCATCTGTTAACTTATTATAGAATTTCAATAAATGTTCTTGATTATATTTAGTTAATTTTTCTTTTACTAATAAATATTTATCTTCCATAGCACATTTACCTCTCTTTCTTTTACATTATATTATTTTATTATTTTTTAGTCAATTGTATATGTTTTTCTATAATTTTGTATATGAATATTTTTATCATAAAAATAAATTTTAAAACATTTTTATAACCCAAAAGCACTGTGGTGTCATTTCTAGCAGATATTCTAGCAAACGGTATCCTACGTTTGAAATTGATTTTCTTTTGAACACAAAATTATTATCTCCGCTTTGTGTTGTGAAATAAAAAGTTTTATAGTGTTTCATATACAATAAACTCATATAGGGGCATCTAGCATTTGTCCATCTTTCGAAGAAATTATACCTTTTATATTATTAGGGTAATTTCTTTGAAGCATGGATGACTACTAGTCGCCCCTACAATTCTCTAAAATTATTTTTAATTATTTTTAACTAATTTTTTCATTTCTTTTATAATCTTCGAAAACCTCATATATCTCTTTTTCTCCTGAAGTATTTAGTATTTTATCGTGATTATCCAATATTTCTACTATGCTTCCATTAAATTCTACTATTTCGTAACAATTGATTATTTTTATGTTTTTTTGTTCTATTTTACTTTTATTCTTTTCTATAATTGTATCTATATTTTTATTTGCCTTAGTTATATATTCTTTACTCCCATTTACTATAACGATAATATTCTCCTCTATATTATCATTTAATAATTTATTAATACTTATATAATTATCTTTTTTGCTCCAATTTATATTTAATATTTCTTCTTCATTTCTTAAATTTAATCTTTTTACTAATGTTTCTACGTTATTTTTTATATCACTTTCTAATACTGTAACTATTTTTTCCTTTTCATTGATTTTTCTGTTTATATAAGGAAGTAGCATTGTTACTAAATGCCAGTCACTTACATAAAAACTACATAATTTCATAATGTTTTTTCCTTCGATACTCATAAAATATGACCTCCTCTTTTGTTTAACTCTTCTTACGGTATAAGCACCTATAGAAGATTTGTTTATCGTTTACTGGTAAATTTTACCATTTTATTACGAATATGTCAAGAATATTACAAATAAACTTTTCGCTATATTTCGACATTTTCATAATTTCATACATTCCAAATTATAAAAATTTTTTCCAAATATGTATATATATTTTTTAATTGTCAATACTTTTAATAAATACAATAAAACGTAAATTAAAAATTTGGAGGTTTGTATGAAAACTTTATTAAATATTATATGTTCAAAAAAAGTAAAATATTCCTTAATTTTGATAATTTTACTAGGAATTTACATTTTTATATCAGCATTTTCCTATGTAACTTCCGTTTCTTCGGAATTACAAGATAGTATTTTTAGATTACATGTTATTGCAAATAGTGATACTAAAGAAGATCAAAATTTGAAATATATTGTTAGAGATAAATTAATAGAATATATGAACTCTATATCATTAAATGCTAATAATAAAGAAGAAGCTATGCAAATTGCTAAACAACATATAAAAGATTTTGAAGAAATAGCAAAACAAACTATTATTGATAATGGATATAATTATGATGTAGAAGTAGAAATTGGAAACTTTTCTTTCCCAACTAAAACATATGGTGATATTTCAATTCCTGCTGGTTTATATGATGCTTTAAGAGTAAAAATAGGTGAGGCAAAAGGTCAAAACTGGTGGTGTGTAATGTTTCCTCCTTTATGTTTTGTAAATGTGAGTTCTGGAATAGTTCCAGATGAATCTAAAAAAGTGTTAGAAAATGAATTATCAGAAGAAGAATATAGTATAATTTCTGATACAGATTCTAAAGAAGTTAAGCTTAAATTTAAAATAATAGAGTTATTCCAAAACAGTAATATATTAACTGCAAAAAAATAGTTGTAAAATGTGAATATATGTGATATATTGATTATGTAAAAATAGAATATTTTAATAGTATTCTATTTTTTTAAATGTGAATATATGGGGGTAATATATTTGGAAAAATTAGTTATAAAAGGTGGAACTCGTCTTAATGGCGATGTAGTAATAAGTGGAGCAAAAAATGCAGCTGTTGCATTACTTCCAGCAACATTATTAGTAGATGGTATTTGTACAATAAACAATTTACCATATATTAGTGATGTTAAAATATCATGCAAAATTTTGGAAGAGTTAGGTGCAAAAGTTACTTGGAATGGAAATAATGAAGTCACTATAGACTCGAGAAACATAGAAAGTTCAGCTGCTCCTATAGATATGACAAGTAAATTTAGAGCATCTTATTATTTAATTGGTGCTCTTTTAGGAAGATGTAAGTCAGCAGTTGTTGGACTTCCTGGTGGTTGTAATTTAGGTGCAAGGCCTATTGACCAACACATAAAGGGGTTTGAGCTATTGGGTGCAACTGTTGAAGTTATAGAAGGTAAAATAAATGCTACTGCAAAAAAATTAGTAGGTACTTCTATTTATTTAGATAAAGTTTCTGTTGGAGCAACAATTAATGTTATGCTTGCAAGTGTTTTAGCAGAAGGTACAACTATAATAGAAAATGTAGCTAAAGAACCTCATGTTGTAGACGTTGCTAACTTTTTAAATGCAATGGGTGCCGATATACGTGGTGCTGGAACTGACTTAATAAAAATAAATGGTGTAAAAAAACTATGTGGTAATTCTACATATAGTGTTGTTCCTGACCAAATTGAAGCAGGTACTTTTATGCTTGCAGCAGTTGCAACCAAAGGAGATATAACAGTAAAAAATTGCATACCTGAACATTTAGATTGTTTAACAGCAAAACTAATAGAAATGGGTGTTAATATAGATATAAATAATGATTCAATAAGAGTATATACAAATAAAAGACCAAATAAGGCAAATATCATTACTATGCCTTACCCTGGTTATCCAACTGACCTGCAACCTCAAATAGGTGTAGCCCTAAGTTTAGCAGAAGGTACAAGCATTATAAATGAAGGTATTTGGGACTCTAGGTTTCAATATACAGCTGAGCTTAATAAAATGGGAGCTAACATAATAAATCAAGGTAAATCTGCAGTTTTTGAAGGTGTAGAAGAACTATATGGTTCTTTTGTAGAAGCAACCGATTTACGTGCAGGTGCAGCTCTTATAATCGCAGGAATAGTAGCTAATGGCGAAACTTCTATAACAAATATTTATCATATAGATAGAGGTTATGAAAATATAGAAGAAAAATTCAGAAAATTAGGTGCAAATATTCAAAGAGTTGTAGAAGAAGACATATTTTAATAGAAGCAAAGGATGAAATAGAAAATGTTTAAATTTTGCAGTTTATATAGTGGTAGTACAGGAAATTCATCACTAATTCAAACAAATAATACAAAAATATTAATAGATTGCCGGTGAAAGTGCAAAAAAAATAGCTGAGGCACTAAGTAGTATAAACGTAGAACCTACTAGTATAGATGCTATATTAATTACACATGAGCATTCTGATCATATAAAAGGTGTTGGCACATTCTCAAAAAAATATGATATTCCAGTTTATGCCAATACAGAAACTTGGAGTGCAATGCATACTCAAAGTGAAAAAATGAATATTTCTAATATTAAATATTTTAAATATGAAAAATTTAATATTGGAGATTTAACTATTCTACCTTTTAGCATTCCACACGATGCTGCAAACCCATCAGGTTTTAGTATATATTATAAAGATAAAAAAATAAGTATAGCAACAGATATTGGTCATATGACAACAGAAATAGTAAATAATTTATATAATAGTTCTTTTATATTATTAGAAGCTAATTATGACCCTAATATTTTAAAATGTTCATCATATCCATACGTTTTAAAACAAAGAATTTGTGGTCCTAATGGACATTTGTCTAATGATGAAGCTGGTAAAACTATTTCTAATTTAGTAAAACATGGTTTAAATACAGTTATGTTAGGACACTTAAGTAAGGAAAATAATTTCCCTGAACTTGCATATAAAACTGTAGTAGAACAACTAATTGAAAATAATATAAATGAAGATCTATTTCATTTAACTGTTGCTAACAGGTATAATGTTAGCCCAATTATTGATGTCATTTAAACTAATAATAGAATATTTACTATATAAAAACTTGTAGTAATATTTTGTTTAAATTGCTATAATTATACAGAATATACTTATAGTTATTATAGGTTTATAGGTACATCCATTATAAAAACCTAAATATATATATAAAGGATTTTACAAGTGTTACATATAGATATTATTTGCATAGGTAAATTAAAAGAACAATATTTAAAAGATGCAATTGCAGAGTATTCAAAAAGATTATCAAAATATTGTAGTCTAAACATAATAGAATTATTAGATGAAAAAATACCAAATACTAATAGTGAAAAATTATTATATGAAGTAAAAGAAAAGGAATGTAATAAAATAATTTCTCATATAAAAAAAGATAGTTATATTATCGCTTTAGATTTGACACGGAAAACAATATTCTTCAGAAGATTTTTCTAAAAAAATAGATAATATATCTTTAAATTATAGTAATATAACAATTGTAATTGGCGGAAGTTTAGGAATGACTAATGAATTTTTAAATTCTACAAATGAAAAAATATGTTTTTCTAAAATGACATTTCCACACCAATTAATTAGAGTTTTTTTATTAGAACAATTATTTAGAGCATTTAAAATCTCAAATAATGAATCATATCATAAATAATATATAATAGTTTGTAGAAAGAGCAGATTTTAATATTTTAAAGGGGCTTATATTAATTTTTAAAAAAGAAAATGATAATTTATATATATTGCTTGGGGGAGCAAATAATAAAAGAACTTTTTTATACTCTTTCTACAAAAATAATAACTATTGAAAGTTGAGGCTAGAATTAGAAGTCGAATTTTTTTATTTCAATTTCTAATTTTTTTTGTTACAATTTACAAGTATAACAAAATCTACATGTAATTAACATTAGTATTTACTTTCTATTTTTTTGAATTTGTTTAATATATTATATAGTAGTATTTATCTATGTTTTTAATAGTATTTACAAACTCCAATTAATAATTGACCTTACATTATAAAAGCATGGTTTTACTATACATTATAAGAATTTACCTTATTTTTGTATTTTATTGATTATTTTTTAGATTAAATTTTATTGATTAAATTTTTTTAATTAATTTTTTTTAATTAATTTTTTTTAATTAATTTTTTTTAATTAA
>CAOJVB010000045.1 GCA_948444845.1 uncultured Clostridiaceae bacterium
TCCAGGAGAATCAGAAAAAGGTTGGGGTTACTATGATGATGATGACTATGAAGACCTAAGAATGCCAGGAAAAGAATTTGACTTAGCATTAAGAAAATTTGTGAGCAAAATAAATGAAACACAATATGATAGAGAACCAAAAACAACTAAAGAGCAATTAGATTCACTAAATAATGGAAAACAAACAGTAGAAAAAGAACATACAAAAGAGCCAATAATAGTAAAAACAGGAGACAGAGTATTATATACAATAAGAATATATAATGAAGGCGGAATGAATGGAAAGGCAACAAAAATAACAGACTACTTACCAGTAGGCCTAAAATTTATAGAAGATAGCCAAATAAATAAAGACAATGGCTGGACTGTATCTAGTGATGGAAGAACAGTAGCAACTGAAAAGCTATCAGGAACAATAATAAATGCATTTGATGGAACTACACTAGACTATAAAGATGTACAAATAGAATGTGAAGTAATAGCAATAGACTCAATAGAAGATAAAATATTAAAAAATGTAGCAGAAATAACAGCATGTACAGATGCATATGGAAACAGTGTAACAGATAGAGACTCAGTACCAGGAGATTTGACAGAAGACCAAAAGAAAAACTATAATCCAGGAGAATCAGAAAAAGGTTGGGGTTACTATGATGATGATGACTATGAAGACTTAAAGATGCCAGGAAAACAATTTGACTTGAGTTTAAGAAAATTCATAACACAAGTAGATGAAAAACAATTAGTAGATAATAATGGAAAATACATAAAAGAACCAGTAGTAGATATAACACAGCTAAAAGCAGGAACTGCAACTACGGCAACATATAAACATCAAAAAGCACCAGTAGGAGTTTCAGAAAATAGTGAAGTAATATATACAATAAGAATATATAATGAAGGTCAGTTAGACGGATATGTAACAGAAATAACAGATTACTTACCACCAGAGTTAGAATTTGTAAATGATGAATTCAACGCTGGGTATGGTTGGACATCTAATGGAAGAGTTGTAAAAACAGACATTACATCACCAAATACTAAATTATCATCTAATCAAGATACAATATATGCTGGAAGAAATAGCGAAAATGAAGACAAAGTTTTATTAAAAGCATTTGATGGAGAAAAACTAGACTATATAGATGTAAAAATAAAATGCAAAGTAGTAAATGTAGAAAAGCTAGATACTATAATAACAAATATAGCAGAAATAACAGCATTTACAGATAGCAATGGAAATACAGTAATAGATAGAGACTCAACAGCGGATAGCTTAACAAATGACAATTCAAAAGATCAAGATGATATCAAAGAAGATAACTTACCACTAGACACAGACTTACCAGACTATAAAGGAAGAGATACAAATAAATCAATATTAACAGACTCTACATATCATTATAAAGGACAACAAGATGATGATGACTTTGATAAATTAATTTTACAAGAATTTGACTTGAGCTTAAGAAAATTCATAACAGCAGTAAATGATGAAAAGGTAACTAACAGATATCCAGTATTTACTACTAATAAAGATGAAAATGGAAACTACATATATGTTCATACAAAAGAACCTATAGAAGTAGAAACAACTGACTTAGTAGAATATACAATAAGAATATATAACGAAGGAAATGTTGCAGGCTATGCAAAAGAAGTAAAAGACAACATTCCAAATGGTCTAGAATTTGTACCAGAAAGTGATATAAATAAAGAATATAGATGGAAAATGTTAGATGAAGAAGGAAATGAAACTAACGAAGTTTCTAAAGCAAAATATATAACAACAGATTACCTATCAAAAGAGCAAGAAGAAGATGGCGAAAACATAATAAAAGGATTTGACCAAGAAACAATGGGCTCACCTGAATATAAAGATGTAAAAGTAGTATTTAAAGTAATAGCCCCAAGCACACATGAAGGAATAATAACAAATATAGCAGAAATATCAGACGATTCAGACGAAAATGGAAATTCAGTAATAGACAAAGACTCAGAGCCAGATAATAATGATGAAAAAGAAGATGACATAGATGTAGAACACATAAAATTATCATACTTCGACTTAGCATTAAGAAAATTCATAACAGCAGTAAATGAAAATGAAATAACAAATAGATATCCACAATTTAGCATAGACGAAAACGGAAACTATATATACACACATACAAAACAGCCAGTTGAAGTGGAAAATGGAAATATAGTAACATATACTTTGCGTATATATAATGAAGGAACAAAAGCAGGATATGCAAAACAAGTAAAAGATGATTTGCCAGAAGGTTTAGAGTTCTTACCAGAAAATGAATTAAATAAACAATATAGATGGGTAATGCTAGATGAAGAAGGAAAAGAAACAGATGAATTAGAAAAAGCAGTATCAATTTCAACAGACTATTTATCTAAAGCACAAGAAACAGAAGGAAAAACTAATTTATTAAAACCATTTGATAAAAATACTATGGAAGAACCAGACCATAGAGATGTAAAAATAGCTTTCAAAGTAACAGAACCAAACACATCAGATAGAATACTAATAAATAAAGCACAAATAGCAGATGATGAAGACAAAGATGGAAAACCAGTAATAGACATAGATTCGACTCCAGATAAATGGATAGAAGGAGAAGATGACCAAGACATAGAAAAAGTAAAAGTAAAGTATTTTGATTTAGCTTTAAGAAAATGGGTAACACAAGCTATAGTTATAGAAAATGGCAAAGAAAGAGTAATCGAAACAGGGCATAAAGCAGAAGATGATCCAGAAGAAGTAGTAAAAGTAGAAATAGAAAAAAGCAAAATAAACAAAGTAGTTGTAAAATTCAGGTATAAAATAAGAGTAACAAACGAAGGAGAAATACCAGGATATGCGACTGAAATATCAGACTATATACCACAAGGATTAAAATTTGTAGCAGCCGATAATAAAAACTGGAAAGAAGTAGATGGCAAAATAGTAACAAATGAACTAGCAAATACTTTATTAAAACCAGGAGAGAGTAGCGAAGTAGAAGTACTGCTAACATGGATAAACGGAAACGACAACATGGGACTAAAAGTAAACACAGCAGAAATAAGCAAAGACAAAAACGACAGTAATACACCAGACATAGACTCTACTCCAAACAACAAAAAGCCAGGAGAAGACGATATAGACGATGCACCAGTAATACTTGCAACAAAAACAGGAGAACTAATAAACTTAAGTTATGTAGGACTAGTAACTGGAGCACTTGCAATAATTATAGTAGGAGTAGTTGCAATTAAAAAATATATATTATAAAGGATAAAAAACTAAAATAAATGTACACTTTTATAAAGAAACAATGAAAGTTACAATTCATAGCTACTGTAGAAATATATTTGTAGGGGTGATTAGTAATCAAGGCTCTTCAAAGAAGCTACATAAAAACAATTTGTATTTTAAGTAGTTTTACTGGAGTCGTAGGCGATTGATAATCACTCCTAAAGTATAAAAGTGTTTTTGTAGCTGCGAGCTGAAATTAATGAAAAGAAAAAATGAGGATGATAATAAAAGAACATATGAAAAAGCAATAGTACAGAAAGCAGAATTATAAGAAATTAGAATCCTGAAAGGAGGAAATAATGAAAAACAAAACGGCCAAATTTAAAATAGCAGTTGTGTTTATAATAACATTATTATTAGTTTGTTTTATTAAAACTAATAATGTGTATTCAACTGACTATTTTAAGGATGATATAAGATATACTATAATTGTAAATGATGCAAATAATACAGTAACAATAAAAGGGATACATCCAACTTCAGAAAGTTCAGGAGACATTATTATACCAACGACAATGACTGTAGGAGGAAAGCAATATACAGTTAACGCAATAGAAATGGAAGAAGTTAATGAGGGCATAGGAGAAATAACGACTATTGTAATTCCAAGTACAGTTAATAAGATAGATAATATGAAAATAGTTGATGTAAAAGGTACTATATCTGTTGAATCAAGTAACTTAGTATATTCATCACAAGATGGAGTACTATTTAATAAGGATAAAACTAAACTAATAAGATGTCCAATTGGATTCACAGAAGAATATACTATACCAGATAGTGTAAGAACAATTGGTGAAGGGGCGTTTTATAACTGTAAATCAGTGAAAAAGATAGTAATGCCAGATAGTGTAACAAGTATTGAAAACGAAGCCTTTTACTCTTCTGGAATGTTCAAAAGTTTGAGTATGTCTAATAACTTACAAACAATAGGGCAAAATGCATTTTTTGGTGTATTTCTAGATGAAAGTATAAGTTTACCAGAAAGTTTACAAACAATAGGAGATGAAGCTTTTTATAATGCACAAATATTTTCTGATACAATAAACATACCAGAAAGAGTAACAAGTATTGGGAAAAATGCTTTTAAAAAGACATATGTGAAAGAAATAAATGTAAGTTCATCAAATAGAAACTACTCATCTGTGGATGGAATAGTATTTAACAAAGAAAAGACAGAGTTAATTATATGCCCTGAACAAAAAGAGGGAGCATATACACTACCTGAAACGGTAACTAAAATTGCAGACGAGGCATTTTCAAGATCAAAAATTACTCATATAACCCTAAGTGAAAATATACAACAAATAGGAGAGGGAGCTTTTATTGATTCTCACTTATACATTATAGAAATGCCAGGAAATACGAGAATAAAGAATATAGAAGATAACACATTTTATAATTGTAGGTATTTATATGAAGTAGTATTGCCAGAAAGCATAGAAACAATAGGGAAAAGTGCGTTTGAACGCTGCGGAACATTATCTAGTGTTGAAATACAAAAAAATATAAAAAGTATAGATAGTACTGCTTTTAGTGGTTATACAGGAATAATTATAGGATATAAAGGAACAGTTGCTGAACAATATGCGAAAAGTAATAATATAACATTTATAGCAAAAAAACTACCAAAGTATACAGTTAAATTCATTGTAGAAGGTACAGAAACAATAGTAGAAGTAGAAGAAGGAAATGCAGCAACTGCACCACAAGTACAAGAAAGATTAGGATATACTTTTTTATGGGATAGAGATTTTAGTAATATAACAAGTGATATAACAGTAAATGGAAGATATACACCTAAAACAGATACACCATATATAATAGAACATTATAAACAAGACACAAATCTAAATACATATACAAAAGAAGTAGAAAATAGAACAGGAATTACAGGAACAACAGCACAAGCTATAGCAAAAGAAAACTATACAGGTTTTAAAGAAAATACGACACATCCTCAAAGAGTTCAAAGTGGAACAATTGCAGGAGATGGAAGCTTAACTTTAAAACTATATTATGATAGAATGGACTATACAGTAACATTAAATGCAAATGGAGGAAATATAAGTAGCGGAGAAATAAATAGTTACAAATATGGAATAGAAAAGACATTACCAATAAATGTAACTAAAACAGGACATACATTTGGAGGATGGTATGAAAATAGTAATTGTACAGGAACAGCAGTGACAAAAATAAGTAATACAGAAACAGGGAATAAAACATACTACGCAAAATGGACAGCTCAAACATATACAGTAACATTAAACAAAGATGGAGGAACAGTAAATGAGGGAGATGTAACAAGTTACACATATGGAACAGAGAAAACATTACCAACAAATGTAACTAAAACAGGACATACATTTGGAGGATGGTATGAAAATAGTAATTGTACAGGAACAGCAGTGACAAAAATAAGTAATACAGAAACAGGGAATAAAACATACTACGCAAAATGGACAGCTCAAACATATACAGTAACATTAAACAAAGATGGAGGAACAGTAAATGAGGGAGATGTAACAAGTTACACATATGGAACAGAGAAAACATTACCAACAGATGTAACTAAAACAGGATATACATTTGGAGGATGGTATGAAAATAGTAATTGTACAGGAACAGCAGTAACCAAAATAACAGAAACAGACACAGGAGCCAAGACTTACTACGCAAAATGGATAAAAGAAGCAGAGGAACCAGGTATAGTGACTTCGGATAAATATAAAATAGATGAGGAGACAAAAACTATAACTAAAGTAATTCCAAATTTAACACCTCAAACTTTTATGAATAATATAAATATAAAAGGAGACTCAACAATACTTAATTCTAAAGGACAGGTATTAAAAAATACAGACTTAGTTGGAACAGGTTGTAAGTTACAAATAGATAATAATGGAGTAAAAACTGAGTATGAAATAGCAGTCAGAGGTGACATAGATGGAAATGGAAAAATAACGGCAACAGACTTGTCAACATTAAATCAAGCTATAATAAAGAAAATAAAATTAACAGGCATAAGAGAAAAAGCAGCAGATATAGACTGTAATGGAAGAATAACAGCAACAGATTTATCAACACTAAATCAGGTTATAATAAAGAAAATACAACTGACGCACTAGGGATATTCCCTAATGCGTCTTTTAATAATGTTATTTTTTTTATTTCTCTTGTAATTTCCGCCATTTTGCGATAAAATATATTAAAGTTTTTGTAATAAAAAACTAAAAATAAAGATAAATAAGAAAAAAAATCACAAGTTGTAAAAAACTTTTTTTATTTCATACTTAAAAGCGACAAAAAATATAGGCAAATTATATTAAAATAACCAAAGAAAAAATAAGCAAAAGATAAGAAAAAAGTATGAGGTGGTAGAATATGTTTCAAAACATAGATAAAAATTATGAAGAAAATGATATAAATTATGAAGAGGAAATAAATAAAAAGCAGACAATAAAGGAAGTAATACAGAGAAATTTCACAAAGCAAAAAATAATATTATATATTATATGTTTTATGATATCGCAAGTATCATTTGCAGTAAATGAAAGCCTAAGTCCATTTGGTGTAGCACTACTTGCAGCAATCCTTAGTAATTCGATTCCAATAGGTATACCATTTATTATAATAGGAATAGGTAACTTAATATCATTTGGCATGGGAAATACCCTAAATTATGTATTAATAACATTAATGTTATTATTTAGTATACTAATAAAACCAGCAAAATATGATGTAGAAAATAATGAAACAAGGAAATTAGGTATTAGGTTATTGGCTATATGTTTAATAGTAAAGTTAGTAGAGTTAGTATTTAAGGAATTTATGGTGTATGACTTATTATTAGGAATAATGTATAGTATATGTACATTCATATTCTATAAAATATTTGTAAATGCTGTGCCTGCAATAGCAAAATTAGGCTCAAGAAAAGTATATTCAATAGAAGAAGTAATAGGGACAAGCTTAATGCTTACAATAGCAGTAACTTGTATAGGAAACTTTAGTATATTTGGGTATAGCGTAAAAAATATACTATGTATATTAATAGTACTAATAATGGGTTGGAAAAATGGAATATTAGTAGGAGGAACAGCAGGTATTTGTGTAGGAACAGTACTTGGTGTTATAGGAGCAGGAGAAATAAGCCAGGTAGCTTCATATGCACTTTCAGGAATGGTAGCAGGTATATTTGCTAAATTTGGAAAAATAGGAGTAATTTTAGGTTTTATAGCAGGAAATATTGTACTTACATATGTTACAAATGGAAATACTATGCAAGTAATTAATATACAAGAAATACTAATTGCTGCTATTGGGCTTTTAGCAGTTCCCAAAAATATAAAAATAAATATAGAAAATATGAACAATGATATTAAACTATTACCAGAAGTAACAGGAAGAAATTTAGAAGAAAATAAAGAAACAATATACAAATTAGAAGCAATGTCACAAACTATTTCCGAAATAGCGAAGAGTTATAAAGAAGCGGCAGCAACTATACTTGACGAGGAAGAGTTAAAGATACAAGAAAGAGATAACTTTAAAATATTTGAAAAGGAACTTCAAAATAACTTAGAACAGATAGAAGAAAATATACTATTTGAAGATATATATTCTCCAAGCAATAACATAGTAGAGGAAATATTTGATGAATTGCTAGAAAAAGAAATACTAGTAGAAAAAGATTTAATAGATATATGTGCAAGGCATAATAGCTATATTATGATAAATGAAAATATAAAAGAAGATTTATCAAGAATGATAAAAACAATTAATTATTCGTATAGAGTAAGCAAACTAAACTTTATATGGAAGAAGAAACTAGATGAGAATAAAAAGGCAGTATCAAATCAACTTGAAGAAGTTTCAAAGGCAATAGAAAACTTAGCAGGCAACATTGAAACAAAACCAAAACAAGATGAATACGAAGAAAAAAGAAGGCAAATAGTAAACGAACTAAAAGAAATCGGTATGGAAGTAAAAGAAATAATAATAAATAAAGAAAAGACAGGTAGATTAGAACTTAAGTTATACACAAAAATATGTGAAGATGTGGAAAAACCGAAATGTAACATTAAAAAAATGACAAAAATAGTATCAAAAGTACTAGAAGAAGAAATGATGTTGCAAAACCAAGAATGTGGTCTGCGACTAAACACAGATAATTGCATGTATACATTTATTTCAAAAGATAGGCAAACATTAGAAATAGGAATAGCAAAAACAACAAAATCAGGTTCAACATCGTCAGGGGACAGCAACATTCAAACAAGGCTGGAAGATGGAAAATACTTAATAGCAATAAGTGATGGAATGGGGTCAGGAAAAACAGCTAAAAAAAGTAGTAATATGGCAATAGCTATGTTAAATAAATTATTATCATCAGGTTTTGATAAAGACACATCATTAAGACTAATAAATTCAGTACTATCTAGCATAAACGAAGAAGATATGTATGCAACATTAGATATTGCAATATTTGACTTATATGCTAAGAATTTAGAATTTATAAAAAATGGAGCATGCCCAACTTTTGTAAAAAATAAAAGAAATGTGCAAATATTAAAATCATTATCATTACCAACAGGAATACTAAATGATATAGATTTAGTTGTATATGATAAAGACCTAAATAGTGGAGACATATTAGTAATGTGTAGTGATGGAATAATAGAATCATCAGAAGAATACACAAATAAAGAATTGTGGTTAAAATTCTTATTAGAAGAAATAGAAATAGAAGACCCACAAAAAATAGCCGATATTATATTAGGTGAAGCAATAGATAATAATTATGGAATACCAAAAGATGATATGACAGTAATGGTAGCAAAAGTAAAATAATTAATAATGATAATAGCTAAGGTTGTAAAATAAGGAGAAGGAAATGAGTAGAAGTAAAGGAAGAAGATATGACACAGAAGCTAAACTAAATCTAAAAAAAGTAGTAGCAGTAATAATAGCAATACTAGTAATAGCAATGTTCATAATAGGATTGAGAGAGCTACTAAAACAGCAAGATAATATAAAAGATAAAACATTTATAACAGCATACTACCCAATATATGAAAATGAGAAATGGGGAGTAATAGATACAAAACAAAATATAATAATAAAGCCTACTTATGATGAAATGGTAATAATTCCAGATAACTCAAAGCCAATTTTTATATGTACTATAAATACAGATTATGAAACAGGAACATTTGAAACAAAGGTATTCAATGAAAAAGGAAAAGAATTATATACAAATTATGATAAAGTAGAAGTACTATATAACAATGACAAACAAAATAACTTATGGTATGAAGCAGATATGCTAAAAGCACAAAAAGATGGAAAATATGGGTTAATAGATTTAAGCGGTAAAGAACTAGCCAGTCCAAAATATGATGAGATAAAAGCATTAATAGGTATAAAAAATGTAGCAATAACTATAAAAGATGGAAAAGAAGGAATAATAAATAACATAGGGGCAGAAATAGTTCCAAATGAATACGAAAAAGTAACTGCTATTGGTGAAAAATATGAAAATGGATTTATAGTAAAAACTACAGAGCGGAAAATATGGAGTAATAAGTTCAAATGGGCAAAAAGTACTAGAGGCAAAATATGATGAAATAAAAAATGTATATGGAAGTAATATGTATGTAGTAAAAGAAGGTAAAACATTAAAAGTAGTAGACAAAGAAAAAACGTATTTAGAAAATGCATTTGAAGATGCAAAACAAATAAACCTAAACTATATAATTGCAAAGAAAGATTCGAAATTTGGAATAATAGATGTTAATGGGCAAATTAAAGTAGACTATATGTATGATGATTTAACCTATGCTTATACAGATACATATATAGCAAAAAAAGATGGAAAATATGGAGTAATAAATATTTCAGGCGAAGAAAAAATACCATTTAATTATTCATATATAAACTATATAGAAGAGGCAAATTGTATAAGTGCACAAAAAGAAAATTCACAAACACAAATATATGATAAAGATTTAAATGTAAAAGCAGAAGGAATATTATCAGAAGTAAATAGAGACAAAAACTTTATAAAAATGAGAATAAACGAAAATTATAAATATTATAATTTTAAACTAGAAGAAAAAGAGAATACTGAAATATTAACCTCAAATACCATATTTTTAAGCAAAAAAGACGGTAAATATGGATATATAAATGAAAAAGGAATAGTTGTAATAGACTATATATATGATGATGCAACAGAGCAAAATAAATATGGATACGCAGCAGTAAAAAAAGATGGTAAATGGGGAGCAATAGACAAAACAGGAAAAGTAATAGTAGAACCCAAATATACACTAGAAAATAATTTGATAGTAGACTTTATAGGAACATACTACTTAGCAGAAGATATAAATGCAAATTATTATACAAAATAGAAGTCAGATGTTGAAAATTGAATATCAGATGCGAGATGACGGAAAATAGATGTTAGGTGGCAGAAATGTAATGTTAAATTAATGTAGGGAACTATCGGGCAGAAATACCATATAAAGGAATACCTAATAAAGTTAGAAGAATAGAATAAAGAATGAATAATGAATAGTGAATGACGAATAATTAGAGGTAAGGGCACGGGATACTGTGCCCTATGCTTTAGATAAAGGAGAGAAAAAATATGAACATTACTTGTGGCACAGATATAATAGAGGTAGAAAGAATAAAAAAGGGGATAGAGAAATTTGGAGAAAAATTTCTAGATGAAATATATACCAAAAAAGAAAAAGAATATTGTGAAGGAAAAAATAATGCTAAATACCAACATTATGCAGCAAGGTTTGCAGCAAAGGAAGCAATATTCAAAGCAATATCTCCATACTTACAAAATAAATATGATATAATATGGACAGATATGGAAATACTAAATAATAAGCAGGGAAGACCATATGTTAATATAAACAAAGAAAAAATAAAAGATAATATAGAAATAGATATTAGTTTAGCACACATAAAAGAATATGCTATAGCAAATTGTACAATTAACAGAAAGTAGAAATATAAAATTTTGACAGTTTTGTTGTTAAGAGAATAGTGCTAATAATATATAATGAATAAGTACTGTCCCAAGCGTCCCTAGCGTGCATTGAATTTTAAAAGGAGGAAAATATGGAATTTTTCGATTCACATTCACACTATAATGATGAAAAATTTGATGAAGATAGAGAAGAAATAATAAAGCAAACATATGAAAATAATATAACAAAATTTATATGTGCTGGCTATAACTTAAATTCTTCAAAATTTGGTTTAGAAATAGCAAACAAATATGATTATATATATACAATTAGTGGTATTTCACCAAATGATGTACCAGAAAGTTTAGAAGAAATAGATTTTTTAATAGAAGAAATAGAAGAAATAATAAAAAGTGATATTAACAAAAAAATACTAGCAATAGGAGAAATAGGTTTAGACTACTATTGGAATAAAGAAAATAAACAGATACAAAAAGAAATGTTTACAAAACAAATACAACTTGCTAACAAATACAGTTTGCCAATAGTTATACATACAAGAGAGGCAACACGTGATACTATAGAAATATTGAAAGAAAATAAAGTGAATAATACAGGTGTATTTCACTGCTGCCCATTAAATAGAGAACTTATAAAAGAAGGATTATCTTTAGGTTATTATATTTCATTTGCTGGACCAATAACATTCAAAAATTCTAAAAATGCCGAAGAAATAGTAAAAATGGTACCACTAGAAAAAATGTTAATAGAAACAGATAGTCCATATTTAGCACCAGAGCCTAAAAGAGGATCAAGGAACAACTCTATTAATGTTAAATATATAGCTGAAAAGATTGCAAATTTTAAAGGAATAAGCTTAGAAGAGGTTGCAAGTAATACATATAAAAATGCTATGAACGCTTTTAATATATAATACATAAAGATATTATTTAAATATTTATTCATTTTTTTGTACAAGCTGAATATAATATAGTAAGCATATTTTTCAAGTGTTTGAGAAACCTTAAATTATGTTTATCTGCTAAAAAGCCCTACGACAGTAAGGTTTAAAAATTAAGTGGAAATTTGACAAGCTATTAAAAAGATGTTATAATTTCATTGTTACATAAAAGGAGGTATATTTTATGAACAAAACCGATAAAGCATCTATTTCCGTAAGGAAAATATTATGCATATGCTTAATACTAATATTTATAATGGGTATAGGTGTTATGGCTACAAATACTAAGCTTACAAATGTAAAAATAATACTTTCAAATAGTTATGAAATGACAGTATTAACATCAAAAACAAAAGTAGCCGATATATTAGAACAAAATCATATAACAATTCTAGAAGATGAAGTGGTTATTCCAGATATGAATTCAGAAATTACAGCTAATAGAACAATAAAAATATCTAAAATAGATAACCAAGAACAAGAAATAGCAGAAAAAGAAGAAACTATCACTACAGAACAAATACTAGAAAGTTATGTAAGTGTGGTAGAGAAAATAGTAGTAGAACAAGTAGAAATACCATATGAAACAATTACAAAAGAAGCAACAGGAGAAGGAATTAAACAAAATAAAGTAGTGCAAAATGGTATAAATGGAATAAAAGAAATAACATACAAAGTAAGATATCAAAATGATATTGAAATAGAAAAAGCAGAAATTTCGGCCAAAATTATAAAAGAGCCAGTAAACAAAATAGTTGAAGTAAGAACAATGCAAGTAACATCAAGAGGTGGAGAAAGAATAGCAACAACAAATCCAGCCCTTACAGCTTCTACAAAACTTGCAAAAAAAGTAGAAGGAATAACACCAATAGTAAAAAACTTTAACACATCAGCATACTGCTCATGTTCAAAATGTTGTGGAAAAACAAATGGAATAACAGCATCAGGTTCAAAAGCAACATCATGGTATACAATAGCAGCTGGTAAAGGCTACAAACTTGGAACAGTAATATATATACCAGCATTTGCAAATAAACCAAATGGAGGATGGTTTGTAGTACAAGATAGAGGTGGAGCAATATCAAATAGTAAAATAGATGTATACATGGGCTCACATAGTGAAGCATTACAATTTGGAAGGAAAACATTAGAATGCTATGTATATGAATTTTAAATAAAATGAAAAATATAACTTTGATTAATTTCAAAGTTATATTTTTTATATAATAGGCAAGTATTTTGTTTTTAGTTAAAAATACAATAGTAACTCGTACTTCTCTAGCATATCTAACCACATTTTGTTCTAATATAGAAAAGACCGATTTTAAATTGTAGGGCCGAGCAATGCTCGTCAGTATCATGAACCCACTTTTGTTTTTATAATCAATTATTTGCTAGCAACATATGAACCAGTAGCAATACTTCCATGAGAAATGCAGCCTTTACCTCCTGCAGAACTACCGATAACTAGCACCACCACCGTCTGCGTTAACATTTCCTTTTTTAAAATATACAGAGTAGAATATATTGATACTTCCACCACCAGAGCCACCGCCACCTCCAGCCTCAGTAGAAATATATGGGAGCGACCCGTCTGTACCATTAGAAGTAATAGAAGCATTATTTATAACTGATTTTCCATATATAATTAATAAGCCTCCAGGTGAACCACCACCATTTCCGGCGCCGCCTTGTCACTGAAGATGGATAATTACCTGCTGTGCCACCGACAATACGTTTTCCAGAACCGCCATTTACTCTTTGATCAGAAGCGCTAGAATATGTTCCGCCGTCCACCGCAACCACCACCAT
>CAOJVB010000046.1 GCA_948444845.1 uncultured Clostridiaceae bacterium
CTTCTTCAATATCTATTGTTCCTTCAATATGTTCTTTAGCAGTTTTTATTAAGTATTCTGAAGGTTTTAATCCATCCACATCCTGCAAACCTATTGCTGTTTCCCATGTTTTAGTCTTTTCTACTCTGTTTGGTTCGCCTTGTTTTATATATTCAGATAATTCTAAATTCCAATCCTTTTTCTTATCCATTAGAAATACCTCCTACATATATTGTATCAAATATAATATATAATATCAAGATTTAAAGTGCAATTTTTGCACTTTAAGATGTGAGAATTGCACTTTGTATATTGATATTTTATATCTTAATTTCTTAAAAAATCATCTGTTCTTTTATACCATCTTCATGTTTAGAGATTTTAAAAATTAATAATTCTAGAGAAAATATTTTGAAGAATAATAGAAAATGAGATAATTTCTCGCTTTTTCTAAGTTATTAGTATTTCCTTAAAATTGTTATATACCAATTGTTCAAGATTTTCTATTTGCAAGAACTTAGATATTAAATCATATTGCTCTTTTAAGAAAACAGGATGATATTTCTTTCCATTTATTCTTGTAAATGGTCCATCACTCTCTATAAGGATTCTACTTTGCGGTATCAATTTGATTTTATCCTTATTAATCATATTTGCATTAATGGAAAAATAACAACCTAATTCAATTAATTTTTTTAGTTGAACTATGCTACCCGAAAACCAATGAATTATACATTTTTTCGGCATATATTTTTTTATAATCTCAATTGCAGTATCTTCAGAAAATCTTAAATGTACAGATAATAACTTATTTTCATTAGCACACATTTCAACTATTTGACTAAATATCTCTATTTGCTCTATTCTAGTATCACTATAAGTTCTTGAAAAATCCAAACCTACTTCTCCTATATAATCTGCTCCTTTAAACTTATTTTTAAATAATCCAAAACTTTCTTTAGAATGATTCTCTTTAGGATTAAATCCCAAGGCAAATTTAATATATTTTGTATTAAAATATATTCTTTGGCATTCTTGATATACTTCTGGAGAATTCGTCACACATATTGTATATTGTTTTAATTCATTTATCTTTTTATAAATTTCCTTATGATCCTTGTAAAAATCTAAATGAAAATGAGTGTCTATTAAATTTATCATATCAATCAATTCCTATATATTTTTTTATTTCTTCGTCAGAAAATAATGTCATCAAATCATTCATTGTACTTTTATATACTCTCTTAAATTTTTCCACTTCTTCGCTTGTTAACTTTCCTGAACATTTAATTAATCTAGTTAATTCTTTTTCAGTCATGTTTTTATATCGATATATACTACTTAAAACAGCTCTTGTATCACTTGTTATATCTCTATCTTCATTTTTCTTTATAAAATTCATATCTACATCTTTATATGTATATTCTTCGTTAATATTTTTAATATCTATTAATGAACTTTTTCTTATCAAACATGGATAGCAATATCCACAATTAATTGGATATTTATTATTTCCATTTCTATCATATCTAGGAATGCATGGGTGAGAACAAGAAATAGTTTCTTTGACTCCTCGTTTAAAGATTTCATTTTCTTTAATTTTGTTAACAATTTCTCTCTTTGTATCATATGCAAATATATTTGAAACTTTATTCTTTATTCCAATGCAATCTAATATTTTATTAATATTACTTATAAAATATGGATGTGTGGTTCTAGTACTGCAACTACCTTTTCTACTATTTGTTAAAGGAATATTTAATCCAATAAATCCATTTTCTGGAATATACACTGGAACTTCATCTCCTATAATACCTGCAATTGTGATTGCTATACATAAAAATAGAAAAGATCTTCCTCTTGATGTATTTTCACTTTTACTTAATACTTCCCCATTTAATTGTGGTGCATAAGAATTTGCTGAAAAACTTATAAATTTACACTTCTGTGAAGGATATTTTTCATTAATAAGATTACTTAATTCCTCTTGCTTAGCTCTTAATTTTGGATATTCATTATGACCTATTAAGCACAACGATTCACCTTGTTCTGCTAATGCAATAGCACCACAAAACGAATCCAAGCCTCCTGAAAATAATGACACTGCCGTAAATTGACTTTTATCTATTCTATTTTTCTTGTGCAACATTCTGCTAGTTTCTAAATAAATTTCCTCAGTTTTTCTAAATTCAATATTCCATATATCACCCGTCAAAAAGCTTAATGTTTGATTTATTTGCTCTGTTGTTTTGTTCCATTTTTCTATTTCTAACACTGGTATAGACACTTCTATCTCTCTTGTCCAATTATCTTGAAACAATGTTCTGGAAATTCTTTTATCTATACTAAAAACAGTCATAGCAATAATAAATAAATCTTCGTATATTGTCTCAATTCTATTCATTCCAAATTGTCTCCATGTATAATCTATATGTGTATACATAGTACTTAATTCATTTCGTTTTATAGAAAATTCGTAAGCATTCTCAAATCCAATACTTCTTTTTTCATTAACCTTGTTTTTATTTATCCATATCTTCATTTTAATCTCACTCCTCTCCATATAATTCTTTAAATATGTCATATGCCTCAATAATTTTATCTTCTATAATCTTATTACTATTCAAGTTATTAAAATCGATATTCTCTAAATTTGAAATATTCAATTCTTCCCTTAATTTATTTTTTATGTATCCACTCATGCTATCAATTATCTCATGTGCTTTGTTTGGAGATTTCTTATTAATTTGTTCTTCAAAACGAAATTTAAAATTAAGTTCTATATAGTTTATTAATATCTCCTTCAATAATACTTCTATAGATATGTTTCCTAATTCTTCAATTGTATTTATGTCTAATTCTTTTAGCGTTATAGTTAACGCATCTATTGCTAAATAGTTATCCTTTGTATTTCCATATTCCGAATATTCTGAAATTAAAAAATCTAATACCTCTTCTGGAGTTTTATCTAACAGGTACTCTTTATTTAAATCTTTTAATGTCTGTTCAACTCCTCTATTAGCTATACTTTGGCTTAATCCTATAATTTGTGATATTACTCTAATTGCACTACTTGAGCTTGTAGCACTATCTTGTTTCATTGCACTTGCATATTTATTAGCCAACTTTATTCTATTATTTAAATTATTTTCCTTTGATAATTGTGTTGCAGCTCTTTTGGCATCTGTCCAATTTTTTTTAGTTGGTAATATGTAGCCTTTAGATGTTCCCATAAATTATTCATCCCCTTTTATTAACATTTTATATAATTTCTCTTGAATTCTTCCTTTTATCTTTAAACTTTCTATACATTTTTTCATATTTTCTTTATCTGCTGTATACATAGCTTCATATAAAGGTATATCAGATAATTCTATAATAAATTCTCCTTCTTCTATCTCATTAATTATTGATTTCCTATAATCAATAAAATGTATAAATATGCTCTTTACTATATAAAGTTCTAATTTTCCTTCCTTTATTTGTGGTAATAAAATATTAAATCCTTCTTTTATTTGCCCACCTTCTAGTTTACTAAATTTATCTACAATATTGTCAATATTATGAGGTTTTGAATTTCCTATTTCTTCAAGCAATTCTTTCGTTTTTGCATCAATGTTCTGTTCTGATGGTTTATCTACTAATAATTCTCTAGTTAAATAAAAATATTTATCTAATCTTTTGGTAAATAAATCTGTGGGTTCACACTTTAGCCATTTTCTTATTTGTACAGTATCCCATAATTTATATTCTGACAAATCATCTTTTTCAAGTGCAATATATAACTTTTGAAGTTCTTCATTTTTTGTAGTAAAATTTTTATTCCATTCATTTAATATTTTAAATAAATTAATATCTAATTTTTGTAATACTAATAATTTAGTAAGAATTTTTATATCAATATCCTCTCCAAAATAATTTTCTGCTAATTTTCTTTTGGTAACAAAAGTATTTAAAAATCTTTTTGCTTGTCTTGGATTTCCTTTTAATGTATAAGCTATTATATCTTTTATTTTATTTATAATATCTATATCTTTTTCAAACTCAATATCAGAATTATTTTTGAATTTTTTGTCTGGGATACTACTAATAATAACATGTAATTCACTTAACGTTATTGTTTCTTCCCTTATTAAGATTTTACTTTCATAAATGTTTTTTAACATTTTTTTAAAAGTCTCCTCACTTAAATACTTCTGACAAACTAATAATAATAGATAGTTTTCTATATCCTTCGAAGATAATTCTGGTATATATATTGGCAATTGTATTATCTTTTCTATGTACTCTTGCGCAATTTCTGGATCATAGTCATGTTCTTTGGGATATTTCTTTTTTATTGCATATTGTATAACATTTTCATCCGCAGCAATTATAAATGTAGTATTTTTTACTGATAAAAAAAGTTTTATTGCTTCTAGTGTCTCTATTATTCTATCAGGATTACATCTATCTAAGTCATCTATTAAAACTACTAAGTTTTTTATTTCTGTTTTTTCTAACATTTTTTCAAATTCATTTTTAAATTGTCTAATGTTTTCTACTGTACTTTTTTCCTTCTCATTTAAATAGTTCTCTCTTATGTTATCTAATCCATTTGCTGCGTTACATATAGTTTCGGATATTTTGTTTTTATCACTAAGAACATCTGTAGCAACATTCAATAATAAAGGAAACGGATTTGCCATTCCTATACTTGCAAGTAATGGTGCTCCAAAAGAGACCGCCTTTGTTCCCAATTTCATCCAATTTACTCTTTTTAATAATCCCTTTATTTCCTCTCCTGCTTTATCTGTAAATTTTTTATTTGATTCTATTGTTTGAAGCAATGATTCCATAAGCGCGGTTTTAGCATCTTCATATCCTTCAAACATCCAAGCATTTATTTCGATACACTCTACATTTTGAGTATCTATTGAATCTTTTATCATATTTAGTAATGTTGATTTTCCAGCTCCCCATAACCCAAAAATTCCTATTGTTAATGGATTATAATCTTCATCTTCTACTATTTCTTTTATCAAATCTGCATATGGCTTATAAAAAAGCATATCCAATTTACTAGCATTATCTAACCACATATTTTTCCTCCCTATCTTTTATAATTTATATCATGTTTTTTTTAAATAATTTGTCGAAACTTGTCTTTTATTATCAAAAAAAGCAAAATAATCCTGTAACTATAATTACTTTCATACTTTGCTTTTCTTTTGTAAAAATTATTCTAAATATTCTTTCAATCCATCAACTATCTTGTATACTTTAGTCATTGGATTTCTTTGTGATGCTTGTCCTTCCTTATTTAATCCTTCCACGCTTTCACAGTTCTTTATTGCAATATTTAATTTTCCTTCGCTAGTAACTTTATTAAATATGTTCTTATCACTTTTTGAATACTCACCTAATCCATTTTTCTTAAACTCAGCGCTTAATTCTTGTAACACATCATCTTTTGAAACATATCTATTTACTTTTTTGAAGTGTGATAATAGCCAAAGTTCAAAATTAGGATTTGACCAAGCAACATTATAATCACAATTTTTTATTGCTGAATCAAATTGTTCATCACTGTAATCATCTTTATCAAATACAACCCAAACTTGTCCATATATTTTATGAGAGTAATTTATTATCTTTTGAGTGTATTTTACTAAAGATGTAGTATTCATACCTGTTCCTTTTATATCAATATTAGGTATTAATACCTCGACTTTATTTCCATATTTTTTATTTATCTCTTGTTTTAATCCGTTAAAATAATTAGGCTCTGTTTGTTTTCCCTCACATACAATCAAATAATTTGCTGGTGCAACTTGCAAAAAATTTGATTTTCTTTTATTTCCTTTTGCTTCTTTACTTTTCATTATACTATATCAAAGTCCTCTAATACTGGAATAGCACCATATCTTCCAGATAAATAATCTTTGTTGTAAGTTGCGTCATTTCTTACCTTTGTGTCATTTATCTTATAATCAGACAATGAATAGATTGTAGAAATTCCATCTTTATCTTTTTCAGCAAACCATATTTCATCTCTTCTAAAAGTATCTTTATTTAGGTTAACCGTATCGTGTGTAGAATATATTAACTGACCATTCCCATTATTAGTTTCAGGGTTATGGAATAAATTTATAATATATCTTGTTAATAATGGATGTAGCTTAGCATCTAATTCATCAACAAACAAAACCATACCTAATTTTAATGCATCCATGAAAAAATCAAATAAGTGAAACATCTTTCTAGTTCCGTTTGATTCAAGTTCTAATGGCAATGCTTTAATAATTCCGTTTTCCCCCTTATGAATTAACTCTATTTTTATAATTCCATTATTGTTTTTTACTGCTTCTACTGAATCTGGAGTAACTTTTATTCCTTCAATGCCAGCATCAAAAGTTTTTATAAATCTTATTAATTCGTTTTTATATTTTTCATCACTTAATATTTTTAATGATATTCTATTATTTATATTATTTTCAAATAAAGGATTACCTAAATCTAAGTAATTAGCATTTATAAACCATTCTACTACATTATTAAGATCTTTATTGTTACTATCTATTTTACTATAAATATTTAAAAATAATGTTCTTTCATCTATATTAGAAAATTCCTGCTTTTTGTTTTCATCTTTTAATATTACATTGTTACTATCTCTTTCAAATATTGTATAAAATTTATTTATTCTTTTTTCAAACAACCACTCTGAAATAATATTATCTTTTAATACCTCAAAACCATATTTATATACTTTTCCGTTTTTAGCTAGTATTTCTACTTCTAAGCTAATTGGCTCATTATTTATCATATAACTAAAAACATTTTCTTCTACTGGAGAATTCTTTCTTGAATCATCTGTTATTAGAACTCTATTTTTCATATATCCAAATGCTTGTAATACATTTGTTTTACCACTAGCATTTGCTCCATATATAGCAGATACTTTTAGATATTCACCACTTTTTGTTTTTGCAATATTATATTCATGTTCTTTTAGCGATGTAGCTTCCATATCTAAACAATTTTCATTTTTAAAAGATTTGAAATTTTTAAAACTAAATCTTATTAACATTTTTGAATTCCTCCTTTACTTTATATATTATATGCTAAAAACAAAAAAATATCAATATTTTTGAGATTTTTTCTCAAATTTTATTGATATTTTTATTAATTTTACTAATTCCTCTGTATTTTACTTTTAATGTATGCATCAATTTTTTCAATTTCTTCTCTATCGAAAGTTATTATATATTCTTGACCTATATATGCACCATTATTATCTTGCAGATGTATGTGTAATTCCATATAGATATCTTGTATTTCATATCCCTTTTTTATATATGCAAATTTTCCTGTCTTCCATAAATTTAGTTTTGGATATAATTTAAATGTTAAATCAGGTTCATAAAATTCTATTTCTTCTTTTTTATTTATTTTTCCCTCTATAAGTCTTTCTAACATACTTAATAATCTTTCTAATTCTGCTGACGTCATTAGCTCACTATTTTTATAATAATTAAAATATCGATTTTTAATAATAAGTTTTATTTTGGTCCAGTTATCGTCATTATCTTTTCCTTGTAAATAATTTGAAACTCCAAATTTTAAATATGTGTCTTCAATATTTATATTTAATGTATCTTCATCTTCAAACTCTTCTTCATATTCATTTTCTTCGTCATAAAAATCTAAATCATCTAGTTCAAAATAATCATCAACTTTTTTTATTATACTCTTTGTCATGTTCACTGGATATGGAGCATTAAGTTCATTATAAAAACCTACATTTTCTACTGTGGCAACTGCTAAATTTCCCATTCTATCAACTAATACTCTATCTCCTACTTTAATTTCTAAATCATTTGAAATATAGTTATAATCCTTACAGTATCCATCACAATCATCATATTTTACGAATAAAAAGTAATACATTTTATCATTATCTTGCTTTTGACTCTGTATATCTGGATTTTCTTTGTTACTTTTATCATATTTCATTTGATTATAATATTCCTCAGCTGGATATTCATTAAAATATCTCTGTATTAAATCATCACTTTCCCAAATTCTCCAATCACTTCTATTTTTAAAATCATAATGCCATATTTCATCATCTGGATATTCTATTGCTTCTATATAATCTTCATTTTCATTTACCCATTCATTATATTCTGTATTTTCAATATATAAAGTATTTTCTTGTACCTTTTTTCCATTCCAGAAAAATTCTGAAAGATATATCTTATTTTCTTCACAAGAATACCATATCAAATTTTCTCTAAACATTTCAACGGCTTTTACAATTGCACAAATCGGATATAAGTATCTTGTTAAAAATTTTATTTCTATCAATCCTTCTTCGTTTTTCTCATATAAAAAACCATAACCATAATAAATATATTCTCCATATTTCTCAGCATATTCATTTAAAGTTTTTACTCCAAAAAGTTTATTGAATGATATATATGGCTCTTCTAATTTTTCATTTTCATCCATTGGACAATAATCTATAAAATATTTATTTAATATTTCTTCTGTACATATAATTTTATTTACAACATAGTTTGCCATATAATCACCTCTTATCTATATTATTATCAAATCCTAACTAAAAAAATTGTCTTTAGGATATTCCGTTCCAAATTTACTTGGTGTAAAATATTTAACCTCTCCATTGTCATTAACAGAAAAAATATGCAAACATAATACCTCAGCTACTTTCTTTGGTATTCTCCTTAAAGCTACTTGAGCTGATTCCCAATATAATCCTAAACCATATTTATAAGCATGATTTATTCCTGATATTCTGCCATCTTCCTTAGAAAGTGAATATCTTTTTACATCCATTCTTGTTATTATTTGTCCTAATGCATTAAGCCATCCTTCTCTATTAATTGTTCTTGCAGACTTAGCATAAGATTTACCTTTACATTCAATATAAAAATATTCACTATTTCTTTTTCCACCAACTAGTTTAATGTCAACTCCATGCTTATGCAAATCACTTTTTTCTACTTTTTCTTCATGCCAATTACCATTTTGTTTGTTTATCATAAATTCAATAATTTGATTTACAACAAATTGCTCAGTAATTTTTTCGTTCAATTTATCCTATCTCCTTTATATAACTCCCATATATTCTTCATCTAAAATTTTCTTTCGTTCTTCCCAATCTGGCATAAATACATTTATATGATTATAAAACTGCTTACTGTGATTTTGATATTTAAAATGGCATAATTCATGTAATATTACATATTCTACGCAACAAATTGGTGTCTTTATTAGTTTTAAATTTAAAATTATTTTATTTTCATTTGCTAAGCAACTTCCCCATCTTTTGTTCATTTTTCTGATTATAATTTGAGGATTTTTAACTTTATGCCTTTTTAATTTTTTTTCAAATTCAGCAGATATTTCCTTATAAACACTCATTGCATAATTTCTTAACCATTCATCATATATTTTATTCAAATATTTTTTATTTGAAATATATTTCTCTTTTACATGAATTTTTATGTATTTTCCCTTTAATTCTATACTGTTCTTATTATCCGCTACTATATTCATTAAATATTGCTTTCCAAGAATAAATACTGTTTCTCCATTTTCAAAATTAATATTTTCTTTTATTTCTGAAAAAGTTTCATAATACTCAATTTGCTTGTTTATCCATTTGTACTTCTTTGCAATAAACTCTTTAATAGTATCTATAGACATATCAAAAGGAACAGAAATATATACTTTTTTATCTATATTTACCCTTAAATTAATGTTTTTTATCTTTTTTCTTTGAATTGTAAAATATATTTTTTGTTTATTAATCTCAATATATTCTTGTTCCATTTAATCAGCCTTTCTTTTAATAATTTGATATAGTAATTTCTATAATTGTTTCAATCAAACTATCAATTTCATTAAAATCTAAGTTTAGATTTTTTTCATTTAAATAGAAAAATAAAATATCATCAATATCTTGTTTCATACTATTTATAACATCTTCACTCTGTTTCCAATCAACTTTTATTTTATTTTCTACTTTTTCTTGAATTTTTAATGTTAGTTCTCCTAATTCTTCTGTTCCTATCTTATCACCAAAGACTTTTTCAAATTTATCATGAATTATTCCATAAAAAGCTCTTGACTTTTCATTAGTAATATTGCTTGGATATACTATTCCTGCATTTCCACTTCTAAAATCTTCAGTAATGCTTTGCATATCTTCTAAATATTTTGAATCATCTATTCTTCTTTCTCTATATGCTCTTATTGTTTCTTCAATTCTTTCTGAAAATTTCTTATAAAATGCTGGATCTGTTTTTATTTTTTGAGAAATCGTTCTTACTAATCTTGTTCTAATAGCATCTGCTTTTCCTGCTTTTGACTCAATTCTCGATAATTCTTTATTAAATTCTGTTGTATTTGTTATATCAACTGGTTCAGTAATTTTCATAACCTCTGTTGCTATAACATAATCATCTAATAATTTTTGCATTTTAGATTCGTATTCTTTATGATCTATTGTCTCTGTATATCTTAATTTTACTGTCGCCCTTAATTTTTGATAAAAAGCTAATGCTCTTCTATACTCAGTAATTCTGTCTTTTCCAACTTTATAATATCCACTATCACTTTGTAATATTAATCCCAATATACTACCAAAACTACATAATTTATCATAAAAGTCTTTTCTTATTTCTTCATCTGCAAGATAGACTTCATATTCTTCCATGTCATTCTTATTTTTTATTGAATTAAATATTTTAACAAGTTCATTGTAGACATTGTGTAATTTATCAACTTCACTATCTATATAATATACAGATTTATCAATGTCTTTTAATTCAAACTCTTCTAATCCTGCATCTTTATACATAGTTAGTGCTTTATCTAATTCTCCAAGTAATCCTCTATAATCAACTATATATCCATAGTCTTTACCATCATAAAGTCTATTTACTCTTGCTATAGCTTGTAATAAATTATGTTCTTTAATTTGTTTATCTAAGTACAATACAGAGGCTTTTGGTGCATCAAATCCAGTTAGTAGTTTATCTACAACTATCAATATATCTATATCGCCATTAATGAATTTTGATTTAATAGTTTCTTCATATTCTTCTTCATTTTTGTAATTTGAAATAGCTTTTAAATAGAATTTCTTTACAATATCTGAAGTTTCTTCTTGTATATCGTCTTCTCCTTCTCTCATATCTGGAGCACTTATAACAACTGCTGTTTTGATTTCAGGATAGTTTTCTTCGAAGAAATTATAATACCTTACTGCATCAACTTTTTTATTAGTTGCCAACATTGCATTAAATCCTGTTCCTTGCCAATATTTTGTATAATTTTCAGCCACATCCATAGCAACAAGTCCTAGTCTTTTTTCAGTAGAAGCAACTTTTTCAAATCTACTCCACTTTTGAATTACTTCTTGTTTTTGTGATTCATTTAAATCTCTTGTTATCAAGTCTAATTGTCTATCTATAGATATTTTTGAAACATCTTGATCTACCATCTTTCCTTCATAAATTAAAGGTACTATAGCTTTATCTTGTAATGCATCATCTAAAGAATATTTATCTATTAAACCTCCAAATCTCTTAAAAATATCTCTATCTTTTTTCATAATAGGAGTACCTGTAAAAGATACATACAAAGCATTCTTGAATACTTCTCTCATTCTTCTATTCATTTCGCCATATTCAGTTCTATGACCTTCATCAACTAATATAAAAGTATTAGGTGCATCAACAACCACACCTTTATTTACAACTGTTTCGAATTTATTAACAATTGATGTTATTACTCTAATATTATCGTTTTTTATAAGTTCTACTAAATTTTCTCCAGTACTTGCTCTCTTAGCTTGTATTCCTATTCTATTAAATGTCTTCATTATTTGTTTATCTAAGTCAATTCTGTCTGTTACTATTAAAACTTGTGGATTTCTTATATTTTTATCCTCCATTATTTTTTTAGTAACATATACCATTGTTATAGATTTTCCTGAACCTTGTGTATGCCAAACAACGCCGCCTTCTTTATCTACTGTCAATCTTTTTACAATTGATTTAGTAGCAAAATATTGTTGATATCTTGGCACTTTCTTTATTCCAGCTTCAAAAATAATGAAATCTTTAATTATTTCTAAAAATCTTGTTGGTTCAAATAGTGAAACTATATCTCTATCCTGTTTTGTTATTTCTCTTCCTTGTACTACTTTAGATAAAATTTCTTTTTGCCATTCAGTATCTTTTTCATTCCATACCATCCAGAATTTTTCAGGTGTTCCAACTGTACCGTATTTAACTGCATTTTTATTAGCGGATACTAAAATTTGAATAAATTTCATAAGTTCTGGAATATAGTCTGGTTTCTGATTTCTAATATTTTGAGATATTCCTTGAGTAATTGAAACTCCACCAACATCCTTGCATTCTATAATTGCTAAAGGTATTCCATTGATAAACATAACTATATCTGGTCTTGCTGTATTTTTACCGTTTGATCTCATAACAGAATACTCTTCTGTTACATAGAAATCATTTTTTTCAGGATTATCAAAATCTATAAACTTAATATCAAAAGATCTAGTACTTCCATCCACTAATCTTTGAGTATATGATTTTCCTATTGTTAATAAATCGTATATTGTTTCATTTGTACTTACTAAACCAGTTAATAAAGAACCATTCAAATCTTTTATTGCTTGTCCAATAGTATCAGGTGTGAATTTATATTCTTTTCCTTGATATTCATAACTATTTATTTCATTAAGTTTCTTTTCAAGAACATCTTTTAATAAGACCTGATTTAAATCACCATGTCTAATTGTTAAATTATTATATCCCCCATTTTCTTCTTCACTGGGAATCTTTTTATATCCTAGTTTTTCTAAAACTTCTAAAGCTGGTTTTTGGCTTGTAGTAAGTTCATTTGCTATTGGTATTTCTTCGTTCATATTTTTTTGCCCCCTAAAAAAATATTTATTATTTTATTTAATAATTTTATCTTATTTATATAGTTAAATTTCTGTTTATCGATTAGT
>CAOJVB010000047.1 GCA_948444845.1 uncultured Clostridiaceae bacterium
GGGTGAAATATTTGTTTATAAACTTTCAAGGTGATTTTATCATATATTAAATACATAAAAATACAAAATCCCTTGACATAATTATAAAATTATAGTATATATTCCTTATGGATACTATTTATACAATTATCAACAAATGGAGGTAATGATATGAATAAATTAAAGAATGTAAAATATGTTATTTTCGATTGCGATAACACACTTTTGCTTCACCGTAAATATGAGGCTAAAATGCTTGCTAACGCCTTATGCATACCTTTTAATTTAGAGTTCAAAAAACAATACTCTTTTATGTTGAAGCATTGCTATATCTATTTTGAAACTAAAAAGGTTACATTAAAAAAATTTACACAATTAGTTGATATATGTATGCCTGTTTTAATTAAGTATAAAATATCTGCTGAAGAATTTATAAAAGTATGGTTTTCATTAAACTGTTGCTTTATAAATGAAGATACAATAGATGTTCTAAATTATTTGCAAGCAAAGGATTACAAAATTATTATATTAACTGATACCTTTTATGAGAAACAAAGTAAGCTATTAGAAGATTTTAATATTGCTCCATATATAAACGATTTATATACAATTGATGATAATTACTTAAAAAGAAACCCAAAATCGGTTTCTAGAGTAATAACCTCTAAAAATAAAGATGAATATATAATGGTAGGTGATTCTTTAGAACATGATATTGCTTTTGCCATGAATTCTAAAATCCGCTCTATTTGGTTTAATCCAGAATATAAAAATAATAATACTAAATATAATCCTACTGTAGAAATAAGTTCTTTATTAGAAATTTGTAGAATGCTTTAATAGAACAAAAGTGGCTTCGCTAAGCTGACGAGCTAATAGCCTCCCCTACAATTTTAACTTAAAACAGCGTACTTTCCTAGAATATAAAAAAGTGAAATGAGACTAAATTTAACCTCATTTCACTTTTTATCTATTCTTTTTCTATTTTTTCTAAGAAAGCAAAGAACTTTTCTTCTTCTTCGACTACATTCCATTTAGTCATCTGGTCAACCACGAAATCACATTCATCTTTGAATTCACTCTCAGTAGTTGAAAAAATTAAAACTGGAATATTACATTTTTTACGATGTAACTCCATTAATACATCGTCACCTTCTCTTTCTTCTGGGAATTTACCTTCTAAAACAGGTAAGCCCATGTCTAAAACAATTCCATCAATATCTTTCTGCCCACATATAATTCTACGTAGAGCTGAATTTCTAGATTTTGCAACTTCAACTTCTATACCCCGTTCCTTACATTCTTTAATAATCCCCCAACACTTTATTTCTACATAATCATCAACTATCAAAATTTTCATAGTTCTTCTCCTTTTATACATACTATTTTTAGTTACATAATGCATTATAGCATACAAATTATATTTTTTCAATATTTTTATTGTATTTTTGATATTTATGTGTTAAACTATTTATTAATAATTAGCTATAATAAAAGACTAGTACTAATTTTAAAGTTTTATAAAGAGAGCCTGCGGTTGGTGTGAGTTAGGTTAAAACAAATTAGGAATCTACTTTTATTGCTTTTCACCTAAAAAGTGAAACCGTGTTATGCTAGGTTATAAGCATTTTAGAGATTATTCTAGATTTTATAGAAGTCAAATCTTTTAATACTTTTAGAAAATTTAAAATAAATTAAGGTGGCACCGCGAAAAATATTCGCCCTTATGCTTTTATTTAGCATAAGGGCTTTTGTTTTTTTATTTTAGGAAACAGTTCTAAAAATTTAAAGCTTGTGGCTAACTAAAAACTTTTTGTCCTACTTTCCAAATTAGTTATTGTTCCCACCAAAAGTACTTAAAAGAAATTGTCCCAAGAGGGACGTTATACCCCAAAAGGGACAGATACCCCAAAAGGAAACGTCCCCAATGGGAACAAGGAGGTAATATTATGATTGATATCAAATTTTTAAGAGAGAACCCTGATGTGGTTAAAGAAAACATCAAGAAGAAATTTCAATACCATAAATTAGTCTTGGTTGATGAGGTTATTGAGCTTGATAACAAAAACAGAGAAGTAAAACTAAAAGGTGATGAACTTCGTTCTAAACGTAATAGTTTAAGTTCTCAAATAGGCATACTTATGAAAAATGGCAATAAAGATGAGGCTGAAAAAATTAAAGGAGAAGTACGTAAAATTAATGATGAATTAGTAGAAAATGAAAAATTAGAAGCTGAATATGAGGCTCAAGTTACAGAAAGAATGATGAAAATTCCTAACATTATTCATGATTCTGTTCCTATTGGCAAAGATGATAATGAAAATGTTGAAATTCAAAAATATGGTGAGCCTGTGGTTCCTACTTACGAAATTCCTTTTCATGGTGAAATACTAGAAAAACTTGGTGGAATTGATTTAGATTCTGCTCGTAGAGTTGCTGGTAATGGTTTTTACTATTTAATGGGGGATGTTGCAAGACTTCATTCTGCTGTGCTTACTTATGCTAGAGACTTTATGATCGATAAAGGCTTTACTTATTGTATTCCACCTTATATGATAAGAGCTGATGTTGTAACTGGTGTTATGAGCTTTGAAGAAATGGATGCTATGATGTATAAAATTGAAGGCGAAGATTTATATTTAATTGGTACTTCTGAGCATTCTATGATTGGTAAGTTTAAAGGTCAATTGTTAAATAAAGAAAATATTCCTTATACAATGACTTCATATTCTCCATGTTTTAGAAAAGAAAAAGGTGCTCATGGTTTAGAAGAACGTGGTATATATAGAATTCATCAATTTGAAAAACAAGAAATGATTGTTGTTTGTGAGCCTGAAGATAGTTGGGACTGGTATGATAAAATGTGGAACTATACTGTTGAATTATTTAGAAGTATGGGAGTTCCAATTCGTACTTTAGAGTGCTGTAGTGGTGACTTAGCAGACTTAAAAGCCAAAAGTTGTGATGTTGAAGCTTGGAGTCCAAGACAGAAAAAATACTTTGAAGTTGGAAGTTGTTCAAACTTAACTGATGCACAAGCAAGACGTCTTGGTATTCGTATTAAAGGTGAAAAAGGAAACTATTATGCACACACACTAAACAATACTGTAGTTGCTCCTCCTAGAATGTTAATTGCTATTTTAGAAAATAACTATCAAGAAGATGGAAGTGTAATAATTCCAGAAGTTCTAAGACCTTACATGGGTGGAACTGAGAGAATCACAATAAAATAGCTTAAAAATTAATTTTAATTGTAGTGGCGAGCATAGCCCGTCCGCTCTTCAAAGAGATTACTCAAGAATTTTATATTTTATTTAAGCAATTTCGTTGGAACACGGACGAGCAATGCTCGCCCCTACAGTTGTATTTGAATATTATTTATAATAAAAAAGTGAGGAATTTTTATATGTTAATCAAGAACCCTGAATTTAAGATATCTGCTGTATCACCAACACAGTACCCTGATGATGATTTGCCACAAGTTGTTCTAGTTGGTAAATCTAATGTTGGTAAGTCTTCTTTTATTAATACTATGGTTAATAGAAAGAAGCTTGCTAGAACTAGTAGTGAACCTGGTAAAACTAGACAAATTAACTTTTATAATATGGATAATAAATTTTATTTTGTGGATTTACCTGGGTATGGCTATAGTAAAATGTCTAAAGCTGAACAAGTAAAGGTTGGCAGTTTTATTGAGCAATATTTGAATACTAGTAAAAATATTGCTTTAATTATATTTTTAATTGATATTAGGCATAGCCCTTCTGAGAATGATAGGCTTATGTATAGGTATATAATAGATAGCCAAAGACCTTGTATTATAATTACAAGTAAGGCTGATAAAATTGCTGTTACTAAAGTAGATAGCCAAGTAAAGGAACTACAAGACCAATTAAACCCATTAAAAGATTTGACCTTTATCCCTTTCTCTTCTGAAAGAAAAATTTATACTGAAAAGGCTTGGGAAGAACTTGAAAAGTTTATTTTGTGATAATATATATTTTTCCAATATAATAGTTTCTTAAATAAAAGTTAGAAAAATTTGTATTTTTTGCTTGACTTTATGTTAATTTATATGTATAATATATTTGTAGGTTAATAATTATATGTAATATGTACAATAACATATTTAGGAGGATCTCATATGTCAAATTTTATAACGAGCTACTATAATATGAATGAAACAGATGCAAAACGTCAAAGAGAGTTTGAATCTAAATCTTTACGGGAAGCTTTAGCGGCTGAAGAATACTGGTATGCTTGGAAAAAGCAGCAGCAGGAAGAAAAAGCAGATGTTGATGAATGGTATCATCACATCTTTGACTATGGTTTTAGTAAATATGACTCGCCGCAAGTAACAGCTCATTCCACTTTTCCAGGTACTATTGAAATCTCGGATGATTTTAGTGACTGGAAGCAGAACCTTGAAGAAAGAAAAATGCCTACTCGTATGCACCATTCAAATGACGTAAAGGCTAAAAAGAGACGAAAAAAGATTTCTGAAATTATTAAGGAACGGCATCACATTTCCAACAGTAAAAAACGTAAGCGTAAGCAGCTCAAAAAAGTTTCATAATCGAGCAGAAAAACCTAACAGAACGAGAGGCTAATCCTCTCGTTCTTCTTTTTCTATCTTTTTTGTTATCATTTTTAGTGCTTTTGGTCTTTCTAACATTATTATGTGACCACAGCCTAAACATTTTAGTTTAAAGTCTACGCCTACTCTTGTTATTTCCCATAGTTTACTTCCACATGGGTGTTGTTTTTTTGTTCTTACTATATCTCCTATGTTATAATCCATGTTTTTCTCCTTCTATTTTATAATTTTTCGATTTCTTCTTTTGTTAATTTTGTTATCTCTTCTATTATATTTATATCTATATTTTTTTCTTTCATCTTTTTAGCTACTTCTATTTGAGTTTCTTTTATACCTTCTTTTATCCCTTCTTTTCTGCCTAATTCTTTGCCCTTTATTTCTCCCTTGTCTAATCCTGCTGCATATATTGCTTTTTCATCCATTATTGCTTTTTCTCTTAAAAATGCAAGTCTTTCTAATTTTTCGTCTTCACTCATTTCTCTTATTTCTATTACTGCTTCTTCTATTTCTTTATTTTCTTTCATTATTTCTTGCACCTCCATTTCATTTGGATTATTTATGAACATCATCCATTGTGCTTTTTGGCTTGTTTTATTTTTTGCGTATTCTTCTTTTGCTTTTCCTAACTCAATTATACGTAATTCTAACTTATCTGTCAACATTAAGTTCTTGTTTTTTCTTTCTCTTATATCTCATATTGTTTCCATTTCTTTTATTTCTTTTGTTAAATCTAAATCATAGTCTATTATTGCTATTATTACTACTCTTTGTGCACTTAAATAATCTTGTCCTTTTTTTATTGTACTTACGTATAATTTTGAAAAATAATATAATATTCTTTCTACTAAATTTTTTCTATCAATTAATTGTATTTCTATATCTACTTTTTCCTTATTATTTATTTCTACTTCTAAATCTAATATTCCTAATTTATCCTCTGGTCTTTCTCTATATAATTCTTTCTCTGTATTTATTTCTATCTTCGTTACATTTTCTTCCATGATTGCTGAAATAAAATTTTTAGTTATTTTTCATATTCTTAGGAAAGTCATCCACGATAGTTAAGTTAGCTGTTCGAACGTTAGTGAGTTACAGATAACTTATGCGTAGTGAAACGAAGAAGGGGAGTTTCCTTAGAAGATGGTTATGGAAGAATTAGATTTTCTTATGTGGCTTTGCCACTTAGAAAATTTTATTCTTGTTTTCTCATTTTTTTGTGTAAATAAACTTTGAAATACTATATCATTCTTTGGTTTTAGTAATTCTTTCTTTTTTTCCATACATTTTCTCCTTTTATAAGTTTATTTTCTATGTAGCTTATTTTGGTGCTTTATATGTTAAATAAACCTCCCCTCTAATTTTCCTGTTTTCAATTTGATTTGATTGTTTTAAAGATTAAAAATCTTTGAATTAACTTTTAATAACTTTGAAATAAAACTAAAAAAAAAAATTTTAAAAGCACTAAATGTGCTAAATAGAATGTACTATTTATATCACATTTAATGCTTTTTGTAAACATAATTTGTATAATTTTCTTTGAACGTAATTCAGTAAACTCTCTTTGGCATTCCTTACCAATTAAGCCACTACATCAGACATCTGACTTCTTATTTCATTGCTTGTTCAAAACGTTTAAATATTCGTGTCTTTCCTAACACTTGCATTATTTCGTACATATCTGGTGTGTTTGCTTTTGAGGTTAGGGCTACTCTTAGTACTGTGCTTATATCGCCTACGTGGCCTGGCCATTTTTCTGGTTCTTTCTTCCATTCTTTTACTTCTCTTGCGAAGCCTACTTCTTCTGCTAAATCTTTAATTTTTTCAAACCATGTTTGTTTGTCGTCGTTTTCGTTATAGTATTTTTTCATGTATAGTGTTACTATTTTATTTATTAATTCTTTGTCTGTTACTTTTTGATATTCGTATGTTCTTTCTTTGTTATAGAATTCGTCATCATACATGTATTCTATGTTTTCTTTTACGTCTGACCATTTTGCTATGTCTTTTCTTGGTTTTGCGTTTCCTCTTTCTATTCCGAATACTTTTAAGGCATATTCTTTATCTTGTAATAAATTGTATAATTCTTCGTCATATGTTTTTGCCCAATTAGTAGCTTCTTCGTATATAGTTTCTGCTGTGTATTTTGATATTACTGTTTTAGCAATGTCTAGTATTTTTACTATGTCAAATAGTGCTCCACTTACACTCATTTTGTTTAATTGTAGTTCAAATTCACTTACATCTGCATTTGGATTTTGTTTTCTCCATAATTCGAAGTTTGAATTTGCTATGTTTAGTAAGTATTCTGATACGGCTTCTCTTGGAACTCCTATTTCTGTATAGTAACTTACTGCTGCTTCTGGGTCTTTACGTTTGCTTAGCTTACGTTTTCCTCCGTCATCTTCTTTCATTATTGGTGCTATGTGTGCGTATTTTGGTGCTTTAAATTCTAGCATTTGGAATAATTGTAAGTGTAGTGGCACTGATGATAGCCATTCATCTCCACGTATTACATGTGTTGTTCCCATTAGGTGGTCATCTACTGCGTGTGCAAAGTGGTATGTTGGAAGTCCATCTGCTTTTATTATTACTATGTCTTGGTCATTTTCTGGGAAGTCTACATTTCCTTTTATTATATCATGATGTTTTATTTTTCTGTCTTCTCTTCCGGGTAGATTTTAAACGAATGATATATGAATCTCCATTTTTTATTCTTTCTGCTGCTTCTTCTACTGTTAAGTTTCTATATTTTGCCCATACTCCATAATAACCTGGACGTATTTTTGCTGCTTCTTGTTTGGCTCTCATTTCATCTAATTCTTCTGGAGTTGCAAAACATGGGTATGCTTTACCTTGTTCTAATAAGTGCTTAGCATATGCTTGGTAGATATCTTTTCTTAATGATTGTTTATATGGTCCATATTCTCCTATTTCCTCTGTTTCATTTATCATTCCTTCATCAGGAGTTAAACCAAAGTCTCTTAAAGATTCTATTATTCCTGTAACACCATTTTCTACTTCTCTTTTTTGGTCTGTGTCTTCTACTCTTAAAAAGAATACACCACCTGTTTGTTTAGCCACTTTTCTTGCTATTACTACTTGGTATAGTGAACCTAAGTGTACAAAACCTGTTGGGCTTGGTGCAAACCTTGTTACTATTGCACCGGTCTGCTAAATCTCTTTTCTTATATTTTTCTTCATAATATGAAATTTCCTTTGCATCTGGAAATATTAAATTTGCTAAATCCTTATAATCCATAATTTTCTCCTTCTTTCTTTTACTTAGCCATTATAACAAATTTTAGTTTATTCTTCAAGATATATAGTAGACTTTTGTGCATTTTTAATGCGCTATATCATATTTTTATACTAATATCATATATTAATTATCTTATTTCTAATTTCTAGGTTACTTATAATTTTATTTACTTCATTTTGATTAACATTTTTGTTTTTATATAATATTCCATTATACTTTTTATCTTTAATGTTCTTTTTTAATATTAATACTATTCTTCCTTGTTCTTCTACTATATTTCTAATGTCTTCTTTTAATGCTGTATTTGCTATGTAATAGTTATTCTCCTTTATAAAGCCTAAACACATATTAATATTACCTATTAATTTATCTGTTGATAGGTATAGTTTTTGACTATTATAATCTCCTACTATTCTAGCTTTTTTATCTATTTGCATAATAGAAGATAATATTTCTAACTTTTTTTGGGTTGTTCCATTGGATTTAAATTCAAAATCTGTTGTACTTAAATTGTTCCTTAAACATAAATTATAAAAATCAACACTTGATTTTATTCTATTTCTTATAAGATTTAAACCTGTTAAATGTAAATAATTGTGAGGAAAAAAAGTAGTTTCTATATAATCATATTTATTGCATTCTTTTTCATATATGAATATAATATTCTTATTTTCTAAGTTTCTATAATAAATTTTAGAACAATTAAGTACAATGTTTAATGCTTCTTGCTTTGTCATATTGTACTTCCTTTGATATAATTTATTTGATTAAAATTCATACGATATAAAAATTCTTAGGAGAAATAATATTACCGCAGTAACATTATTTCCCCTAAATGACTGATTTTTTCGTTGTCCGCCAACCATAGGCACATTCGTCCTATAAGAAGTTCGGTTTTTTAGGTTGTCCGCCAACCAAAGGTTCTAATTCACCTATAAAACTCGGATTTAATGTGTCAGCCCACTTTTTATAGTATATTCATTATACTATTGTTTTATTAATTATGTCAATACTTTTTTGAAATAAAATTTACATATTTTAACATTTATAAAGACATTATGATAGGTAGTATCATTGGGTTTCTTTTTGTTTTTTGGAATATATAGTCTCTTATATGGTCTTTTAGGGTTGATTTTATTGCTCCCCAGTCACGTATTCCTTGTTCTTCTAAGGTAGCTACTTCTTCTCTTATTGCTTTTTTTACGTCGTCCATTAGGTTTTCTGATTCTTTTACATATACGAAACCTCTTGTTATTACATCTGGTCCTGCTACTATTTCTCCTGTTGCGTTGTCCATTGTCATTACTATTACTATTAAACCATCTTGTGATAAGTGTTGTCTGTCTCTTAGTACTACGCTTCCTACATCTCCTACTCCTAAACCATCTACTAGTATTTTACCTGATGGTACTGAGCCTGCTAGTTTTGCGCCTTCTTCGTTTATTTCTAGTATTCTACCATTTACACTCATAAATATGTTTTCTGGTTCTATTCCCATCATTTGGGCTGTTTCTTTGTGTGCTTTTAGTTGTCTGTATTCACCATGTACTGGCATGAAGTATTTTGGTTTTACTAGTGATAATATTAGTTTTTGCTCTTCTTGGCAAGCATGTCCTGATACGTGCATGTCGTTGTATATTACTTCTGCTCCTATTTGCATTAGGTCATCTATTACTTTTGAAACTAGTTTTTCGTTTCCTGGTATTGGTGTTGCTGAAATTATTATTAAGTCATTTGGTGTTATTTCTACTTTTCTGTGTTCACCTGCTGCCATTCTAGTTAGGGCAGACATTGTTTCTCCTTGACTTCCTGTTGTGATTATTACTAGTTTTTCTTCTGGATAATTTTTTACCATGTCTATGTCTATAAATAGATTTTCTGGTGCATCCATATATCCTAGTCTTCTTGCTGTTTCTATTGTATTTATCATACTTCTACCACATACTGCAATTTTTCTTCCATATTCAACTGCTGAATTCACAATTTGTTGAATTCTGTGGACATTTGATGCGAATGTTGCTACTACTATTCTTTTTTTGCAATTTACAAATAGTTTATCAAACTCTGCTCCTACTGTTCTTTCAGACATTGTGTATCCTTTTCTTTCTGCATTTGTACTATCTGAAAGTAATAGTAAAACTCCTTTTTTACCTATTTCTGCTATTCTTGCAAGATCAGTTGCTTCACTGTTTATTGGTGTGTAGTCTATTTTGAAGTCTCCTGTATGCATTACTGTTCCTGCTGGTGTGTATATTGCTAGCATCATTGCATCTGGTATACTGTGGCAACTACGTATGAATTCTACTTTCATTTTTCCTAAGTTGATTGTTTGACCTGGTACTACTGTTTTTAATTTTGACCCTCTTAGTAGTTTGTGTTCTTCTAATTTGTTTTCTATTAAGCCTATTGCTAGTTTTGAACCATATATTGGTACATTCATTTTCTTTAAGAAATATGGAATTGAACCTATGTGGTCCTCGTGACCGTGTGTTATTACTATTCCTCTTACTTTTTCTTTATTTCTCTCTAAGTATGTTGTATCTGGTATAACTAGGTCTACTCCTAGCATATCATCTGTTGGGAATTCTAAACCACAGTCTACTATTACTATATCGTCTTCATATTCAAATATAGTCATATTTTTTCCTATTTCTTCTAGTCCACCTAAGGCAATTACTTTTAGTTTTGGCTTTTTAAATTCAAATTTTTCTTTTTTATTTGTAGCTTGCTTAGTTTTATTGTTTCTTACAGTATTTGTTCTTTTTTCAGTTACTTTTTCTGTATTATCGTTTCTTTGTCTTCTTACTCTTGTTTGCTTACTTTTTGTTTCTGTATTATCTGTTTGCTCTTTTAAACCTTCTGTGTCTGTTTTTTCATTTTTGATATTTTTTGTATTTGTTCTTCTCCTTTGATTTCTAACTCTTTCTTCTTTTTTTTCTACTTTCTCTTCTTTATTTGTGTTTTCTTCTACATTCTTTCTTGTAGAGTTCCTAGTTGTCCTTCTTGGTCTATTATTTACCTTTTTAGAAGGAGCGTTTTCTTTGTTTTCGCCATTTATCTCATTTTGCATTTTTTTATCTTCCTTTCTCTTTTTTATTAGTGTTTTATATTCTCTAAATTTATATTTTTATTAACCTACTTTTTTATATTCTTGCTTTTATTAGTTTGCCCGTTTTGTATTATATTAAACTTCGTGTAAATCAAATATCTCACCAGAGCAATTTCTTCGAAGAACGGGTCGCTTGATAGGGGTGCGACCCCTACATCAACTCTTCACTTTTTTCTATATATTGGGCACAGTGGTGTCATGCTAATAGGTATTCCCGCAAACGGTGCCCCTACATTTGAAATTAATTTTTTTATATAATATAAAAAGCAGAATTAATAGTTTCTAAGTTCCTTACGTCACTAAGAAACTCTAAATTTCGCATAATTATCTTCTAAGGAAACGGAAGTGCTATCGCAGATGACTTTCCTAAGAGGATAAAAAACATCTTTAATTCTATTATTAAAGATGTTTTTAGGTTAAATATTTTCTCTTCATTTTTTAACACAAAATTAAACTACATATGATTACTTCATATGTTCTTCTTATTATTACTAAAATAACTTTTTAAAACTCTCTTTAATAACTTACGATTAATCCTATTTTTTCTCTTTTTATCTCTTTTTTTAGGTTAATCTTTTTATATAAATTTAAATCTCTTCTTTACCATTTTTGGTAACCACTATTTGTTATTTTAGCATATTTTAGTTTAATTGTCAAATTTTACATTTTTTTCAATATTTTTAATAAAACTTATATCTTCTATTTTATTAATTCCAAAGCACTTCTTTCCTAAATCTTTTAATGACGCCCCTATATGATATAAGTTTTTATTGTCTATTATTATAAATCTATCATGAAATATACTTGTCTTTGCTAATTTTAGAATTGGATATTGTTTATTAAATTTCTCTATATCTAATTTTGTTAAATTGCATTTGTTTGATGTTAATATTACTACTTCTACATCTTTATTCTTTTTTGATAGCATTTCTAGAATGCTGTCATCTATGTAATTATCTATAATTAGTATTTTCTCTTTTGCTTCTTTTATTATTCTTATTATTAAAATATATGAATCATATATTTGTCCATTATAAAATATCTTTGAAGTTATTGTTTCTTCTTTATTATTTTGTAGTTCATTAAATACTTCATCAAATTTTTCATCGTGTTCTAGTAATTTATATTCTACGGTTGTTAATCTATTTAGTATATTTGCATTGTTTGATATGAACTTTCGCATTTCTATAAATGCTCTTATTATGCTTATACTAACTCTAATACTAATATCATTTTTTAATACTCCTGCAAGCATAGAAACTCCTTGTTCAGTATATACATATGGTAAATATTTGCTATGTTGTCCTCTTTTATTTTTGTTTAAGGTTCCAAATTGGAACCTTAAAGATTCTAACTCTTGCTCTGTTAATTGAAAACAGAAATCTTCTGGAAATCGCTCTATATTTCTTTTCATAGACTTATTAATATTCTTTGTTTCATAATGGTATAACATTGCAACATCACTATCTAATATTACTTGTTTTCCTCTTACTTCATAAATCATACTTCTTATCTTTTCTCTATCATATACCTCTACATCTTCTTCTGTTTTTATTAATGTATTTTCTTCCATAAAAAATACACCTCCAAATAAAATATTCATATTACATTTTTTACTTCATTTTTTGGTGCATTTATTATTTTAGCCATATTATAAAACATTTGTTTTTAATAGTCAATGTTTTTTATAAATTTTAGGTGACTACAATTTGTAGCCACCTAAAATTTATTCTTTCATAAGTTCTTTATATAATTTTCTTCCCTTTCTTCTATCTCTCTTACAAAGTTTATTTAATTCTTTCCAAATATCATTTTCATTTTGTACTTCTACAACTCTACTAATATAATAAGCTTCCCCACTTTTGTTTCCTTTTATAACCTTTACCTTAGAATTTGGATTTACCATATCTCCTGCGCCAAATTCTACTGTTGCTAACTTCGATTTTTTTTAATTGCAAAAACAATTTTTCCATTACTGTTGTAAGCAAAGTCTGTTTAATGTATAATTTTCAATAAAAAAGCGGAATGAATTCCGCCCTTAAAGAGCCTGATTAAGTTTAGGCTC
>CAOJVB010000048.1 GCA_948444845.1 uncultured Clostridiaceae bacterium
CTCCACATGCTTTATGAATTTCTTGTCCTATCTCCCAATATGCTTGTACCATTGCTGAATTGACGGCAGTATATACTTTTGATTGTGCAGTTAATACACTATTTCTAATTATTTTGTATGATTCTTCTGGTTGTATTGTTATCGAATTCTCTTCCATAAACTTTATCCTCCTTTTCATATTTAAAATGGTATTGGATTGCTTATATTTAAATCTAGTAATTTTTGTATTTCTGTAGATAATAAATTTAATTTTTCCAGAATTTTGCTCTTTAATTCATCATATTTTATACCATTAAAACAACTTTCAACTAGTCCAAATAATGGTATGTTAACATTTAAATATTCGTCTCTAATCAAAAATTTGTTATTTTTATCTATCAAATCATAATGCATCATACAATTTCTAAATTCTGTATTCATCCATTCTTTATCATCAATATTAATTATAGAATAAAAATTTTGTATCTTATTATTTAACATGTCATTCATAGTTATATGATTTTTTATATCATCCAACCTTTGTAATGCATAATAATATGTAATATAGTATATTCTTAGCCACCAACCTTTATCTGTTTTCTCATATTTCCTTAATAACTTTATAACAGAATTTATTGTAGATAATATATGTATCAAGTATAGCATTAAAGCTTTTCTATCATCATCTTTATAAAATGTTTTTAAATGCTTATTAGTATTTAAATCTTTATAAAATAAATTACTATCTATTGCATTAACTTCCATATTTACATTAATATCTTTAAAAAAATTGTTAATTCTTGCAATAATTTTTCCACAAAATTCTCCATACTCAAAATATTCTTCTGGTTTAAACTCATAATTCAATTCTTTAGTATTATCCAATTTTTCTACATCTATAATTTTCTTCTTTAACAATTTATCATCTTGAAAGATATAGTTTCCATACTGTGAGTTTCCTACTACATTGCCATATTTATCAACAAATATTTCTAAATTATAATGAATATTCCAATCATACATAAACTTAAATCTTAACTTATGCTTGAATATGTAATCTTGCAAATAATCGCAATTTAGTATCATCTTTTTAGCCTTAGAATACTTATTTTCAAATAATTTAGTTTTTAATCTTATATCTTGTAATGAAAAAGTTTTATTATCAGGCATTTCAAAATTTATATCATATTTCTTAAAAAGTTCTGTTGCTTCCCAACAAAACAATGATATGAACGGAATTATTTCTACGCTCTCTATTGGTTTATTTTTCAGTTCATTTAATAACTTAATTATCATTTTTGAATCATATCCTATTTGTAAAAAAGCAAAATCACTTTGTTGCATATTCCTTAAATTTATAGTATTATTAGTTACATTCATTTTTTTCTCCCAATTCATATATTAATTTTGCGAACTCATAATCTCTCTCATACATATCATCAAATTTTATATTAATGTATTCATCAAAAACTTTAATAACATTCTTTAAATAAATGTGCTGATAATTAGAAACAACTTGATATTCTTCTTCCTTAATATCAGATATCCAATTATAATGTATATTATCTCTTATTCTCCTATTTAAAGTATAAAATTTTTTATCAACTTCAATATTATTTGATTCAAATATCTTATCTAAAATTGATAAATGCTTTTTATTATCATTCCAAAATAATTCTATAATAATAGCTTTTATTTTTATAAAAAAGTGATTTGAGTTAATTTCCATACTTCCTATATTAAAAACAATACTTTCTTCTATCAGTTTGTCCAAAAGTATAATAGTTTTTACAAGACCATATCTCTGAAGAATGTATACCTTTTCATTATCATTTATATTTGCATTACCAAATAATTTACTACTAGCATATGGCTTTTTTTCAAGTTTAAATTCATCTATATTATTTAAATACTTATTAATTAAGTCCTTCAGAATTTTTTCTATTTCTTCAAATAACCCTGGCAAAAGTATTTCAATCCATCTAAATGGAGTAGCAACTATTCCATCTAATAATTCAAAATATTCTTCTTTATTAGAATTCCAATTTCTAAAATTTGTGTCTATTAAAGTATCGTTATTTACAAACAAGTTTAAGTCAAAAACATAATTTTCAAAATCTATCCCCATTTCTGTTATAAGTTTTTTCGTATCTTTAGATTCCATATTATGTACATATTTTAAGTTATTCATTCTGTAATTATTTATTTGTGCTGGTGTGGTGTTTCTCTTTCCACTAAGCCCTCCATAATTTGATTTCAATGTCTCACATGTAAATATTGATGAAAAATATATAAGGAATGAAGATAGAACTTCTTTTTTTGCAATATTACTAACTTTTCTTTTTAATTCAAGAATAAAACCTAACCAAAAAGCATCATTAATAATTTCATTAACTTGCTGTTTTTCATTATTTACATTTTTATCATTTAATATTTTAGTTGCCATTCTTCCTCCATAATTTTATTTTCCATCATTCTACCATAAAAAGTCCAAAAAAGGAAGTGCTTTTCCAAACACTTCCAATTTAAGTTTTACCTCTAAACATTCATATATTTTAATAAACCATTATACTACTCCGCACACCATATCAACTTCTATCGTCACCTTAATTTTATTATTTTCAACTCTTTTAACCTTATTTTTACCTTTTCTCTCAAAATTAATAAAATCTTCAAAAGCAGTAAACTCAACTATTTTATCTAATTCTTTAGATATAGCACCGAGCAACATTCCACATGTGTGGTGTGGGTCTGAGTGTAAGGTAGTCTTAATATGGAGTAAGTGTTGTTGTATCATATTTGCTTAAAATTTTTGTTTCTTTATTAACTCTTGAAGGCTTGTCCTTCAATGTGTATAGGCGTTGCGTTAAGCATGTTTTCCTGCCCTCATTTTTAATGAGGTATTTCTGTTTTAATCGTGCTTATGTCTACTTAACTAAATATACTTATCCTTAAATCCTCTTAATTGAAAAATAATGTGCTTATAAAAATAAGTCAAGGTTGTGCGATAGCACATTTATTTTAACCTTGACTTATTTTTATAAAGCACATTAGAATTGTTTTGAGGATTTATTATTCTTTTCTCCATCTATTTATAGTATCTTCTAAATTAATATCTACCCAGTTTTCTTTCCATTGAGTATAAAAATCAATACTATCTGATTTCGGTCTTGGATTAGGCATATCCATCTTTATAATTGCTGGAACTGTTGTAGAATCTCCTACAATTAAGCATTCTCCAGCCGATAAAGTAGGTAATCCATTAACCAATGAACTATTATTATCTGGTAATAATCTTTTCACACAACTTTGATCATTAATATTAGTTAATCTCAAAACGACAAAATTATTACATTGAGAAAATATAGTTTCAGATACTTCTGATGGTCTTTGACTAACAACCATTAGACTTAATCCATATTTTCTTCCTTCCTTTGCAATTCGTTCTATTGATTTTTTTGATGCATTATATTCTGCTCCACCATCTTTTGGAATATAATTGTGTGCTTCTTCGCAAACAATCATAAATGGTATATCATTATTTTCCTCTATTAAATGTTTTGCTTTAGAATAATGAAATGCAAAATCAAAAATTAATCTTGAAACTAGACTTACTGTTATACTTAAAACTTCAAATGGCACTCCACTTAAATCAATTATAGTTATGTTCGATTTATTTACATAGCCAATAAATTGTTTTAAAATATCCGAAAAGTCTTCTGTTTTATATTCTTCTCCATTACTTTTTTTAGGCGAAATAATAAAGTTCAATCTTTTATCATTCATTTTTGTCTCTATTCTTGTTAGGAATCTTTCAAACTCTCCATTAAAAGGTCCATTACTTGCTTTATCAGCTTTTCCCTGAGATGATTGAACAAATTCGTATTTTTCATCTAAATATTTAGTAATATCACTAATTAAAGTTCCATCTTTTAACTTGGGTTTCCCCATCTCATTTTCCAATTTACTCACAACTTCATTATTTAAATTATAAATAAAATTGTAGACTTCTTTTATGTCAAAGTATAATGGCATATCATATGTAACCTTTTTATCTGGATTATGTTTTTCTTTACTTAATATTACAGCCCTTTTAAACTGAGAAATTTGATTATGTGAATTCATTTCATTACTTTCTATAAATAGTGATTCTAATTCTTCAGAATTCATTAACCAGTAAGGAATACAAATCTTCTCTACATCCAAATCATTTAAAGAAAATTTTTCATTTTCCTCTAATGAAAAAGCATTTTTATATTCTGAATGTATATCAAAAATTATTACATGAGAATTTTTTTGAACATCTTTATTCTGATTTGAAGCATTATTTATTCCTACAACTTCCTGAATCATTCTTGCGACAGCACAAGATTTACCACTTCCTGTAGAACCTACTACTCCAATATGCTTACTAAAAAAAGCATTTCCATTAACATAGTAATTAACTTCACTATTATTAGATAATTTTCCTAGATAATATGAATTAAATTCTGTTTCCTTAAAAATTTTATTAATTATATCTTGTTCTATTAGGTATACAGGTTCAGTTGGAGATGGAATGTTTACACTTCCTTGTTTAAATTTTATTTTATCATTATCTATTGAAAAATTTCCAATTGGTTGAGTTTCTAATACATAATTAACTTCTTCATTAGTATAAATACTTTTGATATTTAATATTGTAACCAATATATAATTTAAATTTCCCTCTTGAACTGATAAATACTTTCCTATCTTTATCTCATTTTTGTTTTCCTCAAAACTTCTAATATCATTTAATTTTATTTTTATTATAGAGCTTGTACTTTCAAATACTTTACCTACTTCCTTCATATTTACCTCCTAGAAAAAAAATTTCCTTAATTTCATTAATATTTAGTCCCTCTATCTTGCAACACTCTACCCCATTTTTTTCATATATGCTAGTGTCTAAAGATCCAATAATAAATACATCATCTGGTTTGTGTTCAATCATATAGTTTATTAATTCATTTTGAATATAACAAATTTTCAAATCAACTCCTTTGGAATCCATTAATTTATTTAAATTGAATTTTTTACCAACATCACCATCTTCAAAATTTAAATTATATTGTGTATATAGTGATTGTTGAATTAAAGAACATTTTTCTTCTTCATTACTTTTTATAATAAATAAAGGTGAATTATTTAATTTTGGTTTCTTATTATACTTTTTAACATAATCATTAACAAATGATGTAATATCTTCACTTCTATACTCATCAGCATCTAATATAATTACTCTAATATTAGAATTTCCTTGTAATCTTAACTTCAAATTTCGTTTCAAGCTTTTTTTATATTGTTCTACACTAAAAACCTTTTTCAACCATTTTGATGTCAGCAATGACTTTATTGTAAAAATATCTTTTTTAAATTTTCCACAAATAATTGTCCTATTTTTCACTTGTTTTTCTGAACTTAAACATGCAACTTTTTGAAACATATTAGGATAAAACAAATCATAAACTTCTTCCTTTGTATATCCATTACTTGCTATCGTTTCAATTATTTTATCCACTAAGTCTTCATTTGAAGGAGCAGATATTATTTCCACACTTTCAATAAATTTTGATTTATCAAAATTATAAATTATCGTACCATCAATAATTCTTTTATTATAATATTCATAAACTGTATTATATTCTGTTGCTGTAGGTTTATGCTTTAAACATAAATTTTTAATTCTATCTTCTGTCTCAAATATAATAGGAAAATATTTCTTTATATATGATTTGTCTTTTGTTTTTAAAATGTCATTTAATAAGCTAGAATTAAAAGGTATAGTCTCTTCTTCTGATGAATCTCCACAATGCATATATAATTTATAATTAATTGTATCATCTTTAATAAATGACATAATCATATCTAAAATTGGTTTAGTTAAAACAGAGGTATTCAATTTTTTATGTGATTCATAATATTTACATTGAACTGCTATAGTTTCATCCTTTTTAAAAACATCAATATCTTCTATATATCCTTCTAAAATAATCTTAGTATTTGGTTCAGCATTTAGTATTTCTAATATAGTTTTATTAAATTGATAATTAAAACCTTTTATTGTATCTGTTGCTGTTCTGTCCAAAACATCACCTCATTCTTTTCCCTTAATATCTATCACTATTTCACTAAATCTAAATTACCATTTATTACCACTGGAGAAAATCCTGATATTTCATCATATAGCATTCCTTCTGGAATATCATTATATAAATATATTTTCTTATTTTTCATAAAAGCCTCATATATTTCAATAAATGTTGCTCCTCCTATATAATTTTTCTTTCCATTTTTATCAAAATTTAATGTTAAAACTGCATCCATTGTAGCAATTCTTTCTTCACTCATTTTAAACATTTTTGCCTTAAATTCAGCATGTTCTTTCTTTCCTAAATCCCAGCTTTTCTTCTCAGCATCTGGCTCATAATATGAATTTGGTAATTCTACTACATGTCCCATCTTTTCTAATTTTTCTTTTATTGGTGCTATATCCTTATAAAAGGCTTTGCTACAAATAATTAATATTTTCATTTCTTAATTCCTCCTTAATTTACTTCTTTATATACTTCTGATTTTTATGATTTGGTTTTTCTGGTATAGTCATTTGTAATAATCCTTTTTCTAATAATGGTTTTAAATATAACATTGTAAAGTTTCTTGTATGTTTATATTCCATATATTCCATTATTTCTTTCTTACTATGTGGCTCTTTACAAAATTCTAATATCTTTATTTCTTGGTTATTTAACTTAGTCGGTTCTTGATCGGTTCTTGGTCGGTCTTTTACTTCATTTTCAAATCCGTCATGCATAAATATTGTTGTAATAAAATAATCTCTTGTTTCATTTGTCTCGAATTCTGGCTCTTTTGAGCCGTTATTCTTCAATGCTCTTTTGATTTTAGGAACTCCTGTATTTCTACCTTCTGTCAATTTTAATTCTTTTAAAAATTCGCCAATTCTACGATTTCTATATTTTCTAGCAATCATGTTTTTATCTTCAATTGATTTTTCACTTATTGAACGGTCAGGTCCTGGATAACTTACAATATGAATCCTATCTTCCATTATCCTTACTTCTACTGGTTCTCTTACATCATATCCTCTGTGATAAACTGCATTTACTAATGCTTCTTCTATTGCTTGATATGGATAATTAAAAAATCTTATTGCTTCTGCTTGTCCATCTACTTTTAATATCTTTTCTACAATAACAGTATTTTTGATATATGTTAAAGCACTTTTTATCATAGTATCAATTGGTCCTTTAAATATTTGCTCTGTCATATCATCGCCTTCTGGACCATTTCTTAAATCTACTACTTCTATTTGTGAATATGGAAAGAATTTTTGTGGTTCATCATTAAAGAACATTAAGCCAACATTCAAAGGTTTCATATATTCTGGTGTTCCATCTACAATTCTCATGCTTTTGCATAAATCCATAAAATCCATTGTTTCAGATTCTTTTAATAAATCACTTTTGATTTCATATAAGTAATTTTGAATTAGTGGCAATTTTAAATCTCTAATTTCTGCTTCGTGATTCATTCTATCATCAAAAGGTATTGTTCTTGCCATATCATATAATTCTTTTTGTTCTATTTCTGTTACTTTAACTGTACTTGACATTTTTCTTATATAATATGAATATCCTTTTGAAAAATCTTTATTTAATGTAGTTGGACATTTATATGGTCTTGTTTGTCCACCAAAGCACCATACTACTAATATATTTTTTCCTTTATATTGTGCAACATCCACTATTGGTGTATATGAAGGTTGAATCAATTTACATTTTGCCAGTAATTCTTTTTGAATTTTATCTATTTCAGATAATTCAAGTCCTGTTATTGGCATTTTAGGTCTACCATTTTCTTCTTCAATACCTATTAAAATATATCCTCCTCCCCAGTTATCTATATCATTTGCAAATGCACAAATTGTATGTAATATTGGTTCTGGATTCCAATTTTTCTTTAATTCTAATCTTGCATTTTCTACAATATTTTCATTTAGTATATTTTCTATACTTGTAGGTAATTTCATACTTTCACTCCAATCCTTATTAATTCGATACAATAATCATATTTTTATCTAAATCAAATATTCCAAATTCTATTGTTCCATATTCAGTTTGTTTTAATTCCATAAAGAATTCTATATTTTTTGCTTTTAAATCTTTATACATTTGCTTTATTTCTTCATCATTATCATATTTAAATTTAACTAAATTACTTGTATTATTTTTAATTGGAAATTTATATATTTCTTCACAAACCTCTTTATAATCTTCAAGCATAATTATAATATTTTCCTTTTTCATTTGAACCCATGTTATAGGATTTCCATCTGTTTGGTCAATTTCAAAATTAAAATTATTTTTATAAAATTCGACTGCTTTCTTTATATCATTGACTGTAAATTCATTTATTATATTAATAATCGCCACTTTTTTCACTCCTTGTCCAAATTAAATTGTTCTAATTTCATATTCTAATACATTACACTTTTCATCTAATAGAAATTTCCCTTCAAATAGTTTTTCTTTAAATAAATAAGGTGTAAATTTTTCATTTTGAGAAAATTGTTTTAAGCTAGATAAATCTTTTATATCTCTCCACTCGATACAGCCTTCTTCTGATTTTTCTTTTAAGTTACCCTCAAATTCTTCTGCTACATATATAAATATTATTCCTTCTGCTTTATCTCTCCAATATGACATTCCTTGCAATTTTGGATTTATTAATTTCAAACCAGTCTCTTCGTAATATTCTCTTAAAATACACTCCAATGGAGATTCTCCTGTTTCAAATTTTCCTCCTGGTGGTGCATATACTTGTCCCCATTTTTTTGTAAATTTTATCATCAATACTTTATTGTCCTTTTTTAAGTAACATACTGTTGAATTTAAATGTGCAACTCTTTGCTTTTTATCGCTCATTGTTCTATCTCCATATTATATTCTTTTGATTTTTTTGTGTACATTTCTATAGATTCATCATTTATATTTTCTGGTTTCAAATTGCAATATTGAAAAATCTGCTTTTCTATTCCTAAAGAACATTTTATTAAATAATTTGCCTTTTCTTCATTTGACCATACAGACAAAGGTTTATCTTTATATCTTATTTTTGCATCTTCTAATCTCTCTTTTATTCCTACTACTCCATTTGGTGCAACCCTCTGGTCGCAATAGGCACATATCTTTCTATCGTAAGAATTTGAATTTAATGTTTCTTCATTTTTTCTTGATCTTTTTCCGTCTAATATTTTTAATTCTTTGTCTGATAATCCTTCAATCTTTCCAATTTCTAAATTTATTTCATGGTCATTTGTTCCATATTTTTCAAAATACCTTCTTCTCGTTTCTATAAATTTTTTATCATCAGAAAAATCCTCTGGTATTTTTACTATATTCCCCATATCATGTAATAAACATACTCTTATAATTGCTTCTTTATCTATCTCTTATCCATTCCAATTATCTATTATCAAATTACTACATGCTGCAACTCTTAACATATGCATTTGTAAGTTTTCTGGTAAATAGTACTTTTTATATATTTGTATAATATTCATTAAATTATTCTCCCTTTTTATTTTTTAAATAATAATATACCGCACATAAATCTTCAAAACCAAATTTCTTATACATTTTATTTGGATAAAATCCTTGTTCCGTTTGTAAATAGGCAGTATTGATATTTTTAGACCTACACATTTGTAGTTGTTGTCTCAATACTTCTTTACCAATGCCTTTATTTCTATATTCTTTCTTTATAGCCAAACTATAAATTCCATAAATTTTATTATTATATACACTTTGTGTAGTTCCGACTATTTTATTATCTACTTTTATATAATAAAATTCGCTTTCTATATCATTATATATTTTCTTATAATTCATATAACCTTGTCTATACCCCTCATCTAAATCTCCATAAGGATCATCTTTATCATCTGTTTGGTAACAATACATTACACAATTAGCATATTTTATCATATCTGTTGCTAATTCAAGTTTAACATCTAGATTGCAATTTGTATTTATATTATCTAGTTTTGAAAAATCATTATAAATTTGCCATACTTCTGTTGAAATTAATTCATATTTATCTGTTTCAAAATATTTATCTCTATTATTATAAAGTTCCTTCATAAATGGAATTAAGTATACTGTTGTATTTCTATTTATTTTACTGAAAGTTTTATCTGCTTCATTTATAATACTTTCAAATTCTTGTTTATCCCCAACATCAAAATTTGAAATAAAATTACTATAACAATCCTTTATGTTTTGATTATAAGTAATCTCATAATTATCCTTACGAATAACATTAAAATCTAATCCTTCAAATCCCTTGATATGTAAGTTATATATATCTTTCACTAATTCTATATCCATTTTTATAGTTTCCTTTCTTAATTACTGGCATTTTATCATAAAAAAACAAAAAAAGAAAGTGCTTTTCCAAACACTTCCAATTAAGTTTTATCTCCAAACATTCATATTTTTTATTATCTAATTATACTACTCCGCTTACCATATCAACTTCTATCGCTACTTTAATTTTATTGTTTTCTACTCTTTTAACCTTATTTTTGCCTTTTCTTTCAAAACTAACAAAATCTTCAAAAGCAGTAAACTCAACTATTGTATCGAATCTTTTAGATATAGCACCGAGCAACACTCCACATGACTTGTAAATGGGAACATATCAACTGGTTGAATTTCTTTTACTTCATATTTTTCTTCTAGCAATTTCATATCTCTTACCATAGTTGCTGGATTACAACTTATATATACTACTTTTTTAGGTTGCACTGCTAAGATGTTGTTTATTGTATTTTTATCTAAACCTTTTCTTGGTGGATCTACTATTATTACATCTGGGTATACTTGTTTCTTTTCCATTAAATTTGAGAATACTCTTTCTACATCTCCTACATAAAATTCTATATTGTCTATTTTATTTATTTTTGCATTCTCTTTTGCATCTTTTATTGCTTGTTCTACTATTTCTATTCCATAAACTTTTTTTACATATGGTGACGCAAATATTCCAATTGTTCCTATTCCACAATATAGATCAAATAATATATCTTCTTTAGTTAAATTTGCCATTTCTATTGCTATATTATATAGGACCTCTGCTTGTACAGGATTTACTTGGTAAAACGATATTGGCGAAATTTTAAATGTGTACTCTCCTAATATGTCATAAATATATCCGTCTCCATGTAGTGTTATATTCTGATTTCCTAGTATTACATTGGTATTTTTGTCATTGATATTTTTTATTATAGTCTTCACATCATATTCTTTGACTAGCATATCTACTAGCTGACTTTCACATGGCATTTTTTTATTATTTACTACTAATATGCACATTACTTCATGTGTACGCATTCCTACCTTTATTACTATATGTCTTAATATTCCAGTTTGCTCTTTTTCATTATATGGCTCTATTCCTTTTTGTTTTATAAATTTGTATATTGCAAATGCTATTTTTTCTGCTATTTCATTTTGTATAAAGCATTTCTGCATTTGTATTATTTCATGTGACCTCTGGGCAAATACTCCTATTTGTACTTTTCCTTCTTTATTTATTGCAACTGGATATTGAGCTTTATTTCTATAATGATATGGATTCCCCATTCCTATTGTTTTGTGTACTTTTATTTGACCTTTTTTAAAAACTTTATTTACCAAATTTTGTACATTTCTTTGCTTTATATTTAAAGTTTCTTCATAGTCTATATGCCTTAGCTGGCACCCCCCACATCTTTTATATGTAGTACAGTCTTCCTCTATTCTATATGGTGATTTTTCTATTATTTTTACTATCTTTCCATATGCATGCGTTTTTAGTACCTTTACTATTAGTATTTTTATTTTTTCTCCTTTTATTGCTCCTGAAATGAATATTACAAAATCATTTATTTTTGCTATTCCTTCTCCTTCCATTCCATTGTCTATAATATCTACTACATATTCTTCGTTCTTTTTTATTTCCATACAGACCTCCCCCTTTTTCTTAATTATATCAATACATATCACTTTAAACAATATGTTACTAATTTTTTGTTTAGAAAGAATTAGGACGTGTCTAAAAACTTTCCAATTCTTTCCTTATTTTCTTATATAAGTTACATATTCATACTCAAAAGGATTTTTTTCATTTCGAATTCCTTTTTCTCTTTCTATTTCCTTCCAAACTTTTTTATCTAATTTAGGGAAATATACATCTCCTTCAAACTCTTCATTTATTCTTGTTATATACATTTTATTTGCATATGGCATAAGTAATTTATATATAGTAGCTCCACCTATTATAAAATGTTCTTCTTCTGAATTGATGAATTTATTTAACATTTTTATATCATGTATTAGTTCTACATTTTCATCTTCTATTTGCATATTTGCATTATTTGTAATAACTATGTGCTTTCTATTTGGCAATACTCTTCCTAAAGATTCAAAAGTTTTCCTCCCCATTATTATTGTATGACCTGTCGTTAATTTTTTGAACCTTTTTAAGTCTTCTGGCAAATGCCAAATTAGTTTATTGTCTTTCCCTATAACATTATTTTTTGATATTGCTACTATTATACTTAACATTTAATTTCCTTTCACTTTTATTTTTTATTATTATATACTCTTTTCAATATTTAATGAATTTTCATGTTAAAAGGGGCTGTAAAAAAAGTCCATTAGAAAAATGAGCGAAATATTTTCGCTCATTTTTCGTTAAAAAAAAACGCCATAATTGTTGAAAATTAAGGCGTTTGTGGTATAATTATTACATGAAAAATCTAATCAATACCAATAACTATTATAAACCAAAACAATTAAAATTACCACTAGAAA
>CAOJVB010000049.1 GCA_948444845.1 uncultured Clostridiaceae bacterium
TGATAGAGTAATTCATCTTGAAAGGAGGAAATAAAATGGGATTTTTTGCAATGATAGTGTCAATGTTATTGGGGATATTTTCTATTGGTTTTGGAATTTATCGTAGGAAGAGTAATCGTTGGCATATAATTTTAATTGTACTTGGAATAGTATTTGTTCTTTTTGCAATTTATTTAGGATTTCCTAAATAAAGAAATTAGTTTGAAATTAATAGAGAAAGATTAGTACAAAAATTATTAGATAATTAAAAATAAGGACAGACTTGATTATCTTAATACTTTATATTGATAGTACGGGAAAAGTAAAATTATATTTCTGGATTGAGAAAGGAGAAATTGTATGTCAAAAATACTTATAATAGAAGATGATAAGTTAATAGATAGATTTTTAAATGAAATATCTACTGAAATATCAGTTACAGATATTACTACAATACACAAAACAGAAAAATTAGAAAATGGTAATATAATGAATTATAAGAATATTACTTTAAATAAAGAAAATTATGAAGTAATACAAGATGGAACAAAGGTATTATTGACTACAAAAGAATTTGAAATATTAAAATCATTTATGGAAAGTTCTCATAAAGTATTTTCAAGAAATAATTTGTTAAATTCTGTCTGGAGCTATGATTATTTCGGAGATGAAAAAATAGTAAATACACATATTAAAAATATAAGAAAGAAATTAGGAAATGATATTATAGAAACTGTTAGATGTGCAGGCTATAAATTGAAATACCCCCTTTTTATTTAAAATAAAAGAGTATTGATAGATTTAACTTTATCAATACTCTATTTTTTTATTCTTAAAAATTCAAAACTACACCAAAATAATATCTTAACTCTACTTAATCTCCATTTTTTTACAATATCATATAAATGCTTAATAGAGAATTGTTAGAAAATTACGAAAAATCTTTATAAGCCTCAATATAAAGCTCATTTAATGTGATACAAAATATTTTTATAAGTTCAATCCTAATAAATCTAATTGTTGACATAGTTGTTCTTGGGTATAACTTTTTTGCATTCTGTATTTTCGTACAGTTTGCCCAATAACATTTGATTTTTCATTGAATTTTTTAGATTGCATACTTGTTCCTTCCTTACTGACAATAATACACAATAGCATTTTATTATAAAAAAAATGCTTTCTTGTTATATAAGAAAAATCGATTTTAAATTGTAGGGGCATCGTTTGTGGGAATACTTCGTAGGAAACGACACCACTGTGCCCTTTTGTTCCATAACCTCATTTTTTGTAATATATTGTCGTAAACTTTTAAGAAAAGTTACATAAAGTATATTGACATATTAATAATAAAAATATAAAATTACTATTGCATAGGGGTTAAAATAGGAAGTCTACAATTTTTTCATATAACGTGCTATGTATAGTGATAAGCATAATAGATTTCTAATTCATAAAAATTTTTTTATCTTATAAAGAATTCAAGCAAAAACAATAATTATAAAAGAATAATTAATAAAGGCATCAATAAAATTAAATTATTGATGTATTAATAATGAAAGGAAAAAAATGAATATATATAAAGCAGATATAGAATATTGTAATTATTTACACTACTATGAACCCAAAATTCCATATGTAGAAAATGAAAAAGAAAATAGGCCATTTGTTGGAACATTGCTATGTGTTAATGGAAAAAACTTTTTTGCACCACTAACATCTCCAAAACCAAAACACTTGAACATGAAAAATACACAAGATTTCTTAAAAATAGATGAAGGAAGACTAGGAGGAATAAACCTAAATAATATGATGCCAATACCAAAAAGATACTTACATGTAATAAAAATTACAAAAATAAAAGATATAAAATATAGAAAAATGTTATTTATGCAAATGGAATGGATTGAAAAAAATAAAGTAAGAATAAATAATAGAGCAAAAAATTTATATTACTTAGTAAATGAAAAGAAAGCAGAAGAAAAGTTAATTGAAAGGTGTTGCAATTTTAAATTACTAGAAGCAAAATGCCAAGAATTTATGGAGAAAAATAATATTAGAGAAGAAGAAATATTATATAAAATAATAAAATAATTTTTAAAAGTAATTGTACTTTTATATAATTTTGTATATAATAGCAAATATGAAAATATACAAAAATTGGAGGAAATCTAATGAAATTAGATGAAGCTAAAAAACAGATAAAAGATTTAAGACAAAAGCTAGAATACTATGCAAACAAATATTATGATGAAGATGCGCCAGAAATAACAGACTATGAATATGATATGATGATGAATAAATTAAAAGCTTTAGAAAAGGAATTCCCAGAGCTTATAACTAAAGAATCATTAACCCAAAAAGTAGGTGGACATGTTAGGGAAGGTTTTAAAGAAGTAACACATGTAATACCACTTCAAAGTCTTCAAGATGTATTTAGTTTTGAAGAACTACAAGAATTTGATACTAGAATAAAAAATAAGGCAGAAGAGGAAAATGAAGAATTAAACTATGTAGTAGAAACAAAAATAGATGGTTTATCAGTTGCACTAGAATATAAAGATGGCATTTTAGTAAAAGGAGCAACTAGAGGTAATGGATTAGTAGGAGAAAATATAACAGAAAATTTAAGAACAATAAAATCAATACCAACAGTACTTACAGAAAAAATAAATATAATAGTTCGAGGAGAAGTATTTATAGGAACAAAAGAATTTGAAAAAATGAATGAAGAACAAGAAGTATTAGAAAAGCCACTATTTGCAAATGCAAGAAATGCAGCAGCGCGGTTCACTAAGACAATTAGACTGGGAAATAACAGCTTCAAGGCCATTAAATATTTATATATTTAATGTTCAAAAATTAGAAGGAAACACATTTAACTCACACTATGAACAATTAAAATATTTAGAAAAATTAGGTTTTAATGTAAACCCAGTAAAAATATATTGCAAAACATTTGAAGAAGCAAAAAAAGCAGTAATAAAAATAGGAGAAGAAAGAGAAAATTTGAGCTTTGGAATAGATGGAGCAGTAATAAAAGTAGACTCACTTTCATTTAGAGAAAAATTAGGAACAACATATAAAGTACCACGTTGGGCAATTGCCTACAAATATCCACCAGAAGCCAAAGAAACAAAATTAAAAGATGTAATATGGCAAGTAGGAAGGACAGGAGTAATAACACCAATGGCAATATTAGAGCCAGTAAAAGTAGCAGGTTCAACAATATCAAAAACAACACTTCACAATGAAGACTTTATAAAAGAAAAGGGGCTAAAAATAGGAGATACAGTTGTAATTCAAAAACAAGGAGATGTAATACCAGAAGTAATAAAAGTTATAACTGAAAAAAGAACAGGAAATGAAGAAGAAGTGCAAGTTCCAACAGTTTGCCCAGTATGTGGAAGTAAAGCTTCAAGAGAAGAGGGAGAAGCAGCAATACGATGTAACGGCATCGAATGTCCAGCGCAACTATTAAGAGGAATAGAACATTTTGTATCAAAAGAATGTATGGACATAGATGGATTAGGCTACAAAATAGTACAGAGTCTAATAGAAAAAGGATTAATAAAAAATATAGCAGATATATATAATTTAACATTAGAAGACATAGCCTCATTAAAGAAAAATGGAAAAAAATTTGCAAGTAATTTAATAGAATCAATAGAAAAAAGTAAAAGTCAGGATTTATTTAATGTAATTAATGCTTTAGGAATTAGACAAGTAGGAATAAAAGCAGCAAAGGTTTTGTCCAAAAAATATAAAACAATGGACAACTTAATGGATGCTAGTTTAGAAAGTTTATGTACTGTAAATGATGTAGGAGAGATAACTGCAAGTAATATATATGAATTCTTCAGGCAAGAGCAAACAATAGATATGATAAACAAATTAAAACAAGCAGGTGTTAATATGAACCTAAATGAAGAAGAAGGGATAGACAATCGATTTGAAGGAAAAACCTTTGTATTAACAGGTTCACTTACAAAATATACAAGAGAAGAAGCAAGTAAATTAATAGAAAAATTTGGAGGAAAAACATCATCTTCAGTATCTAAAAAAACAGATTATGTACTAGCAGGAGAAGATGCAGGTTCAAAACTAACAAAAGCACAAAGTTTAGGAATTACTATATTAACAGAAGAAGAATTTGAAAATATGACTGTAAAAAAACAAAAATATGATGATAATGAAAAATAAATAATAAGAAGGAGTTAAAATTGGACAAAAATTATAATATAGAAAAATTTCAAAAAGAATTAGACGATGGATATAGTTTATATTTTACCTATGTACGAAATAGGTATTTAATATTCAAAACATCAGAGAACTGTTATACCCAGAAGCTAATAACAATTCACGAAAAAAATCCACACCCAGTAATGCAAATGCTAACAAAAAAGAGAGTAGTAGAAATGTTTCCATTTATGGAAGATATTGAGTATAAACAAAGTTAGAATGAGATTAAAGTTTCATAAATATTTATAAAATCTATACTAAAGTACAGGAGAAAAATAAATGAAAGACAAAGGAATAACATTAATAACACTTATAATAGTAATAATATTATTAATTATTTTGGCAAGTATAACAATATATATATCATTAGGGGAAAATGGTATAATTGCAAAAGCAAAACAAGCTAGAGACAAATGGAAAAATGCAGAGCAACAAGAATTAGTAGAGTTAAACAATATCAACGAATATTTAAATAGTGATGGAAATATAGAAAATAATGTAAATAATTCTGAACTAATTTCAAAAGATATACCAGAGTTTACACCTATAATAAAGAAATGCAATGGGGACTATATAGAGGTTATGGTTCCAGAAATTGAAGTCACTAATTCAAATTCAATTGTAGGATATGCTTTTTTACTAAATGGGGAAGTAGTAGAATATACAAAACAAAAAGAATATATTTATACAGATTTACAGCTTGGTAGTTCATATGATATATCAATAATTGCTATGGACAAGAAAGGAAAGGTAAAAATATCTAAAGTTGTAACACAGGAAACATCAAACAAATTAGAATTATATATTAATGGCGATGAATATAAAAATATAACAGGAGGATGGGAAGGAAAAAGTATTGCAAATTATGGTACAGCAAATGGACAATACATAAAAACTAATGAATATATGTATGTAAAAAATACAAGTACAAATGCTTCAATTGGAAGTAATTATTATCCATCATGGGTAACATCAAAGCCAATTAACCTTTCTAAATATAGTAAAATAGTAGTAGAAGGGCAATTTATAACTCCAGATCAAACCAGAAATCTAATAATAATAACAACAAATCCTACATATTATACGCAAGGAACGTATTATGGTACTGCTATACTTGAAAATACAACTAGGATGGAGATGGATATAACAAATATAGACATAAAAGAATTATATATAGCGATCACATGTCAAAATAGTAACTATAATAATCATACAGAAATTACAATAAGAAAAGTATGGTTAGAAAAATAAGCTTTATTACCTTATTACCCCAAAAGGACCAGGTTGTTTTGGGGTAAAAATATATTAAAAACTACCCCAAAATAACCTGGTCCTTTTGGGGTAGTTTTATTTTTACTCACTATAACATTCATTTATATAATACCTTCCAGTACTATAATTATTCTTAGTATTATTCTTAGTTTCCAAATCCTCAAAGTGCCACCACTCAGAAGCTAAAGGGGAAAGTCCAGCTTGCATACAGTAGTTTTGTAAAAGCTTAGCTTCATTATTCATTGTTTTTGCAAAAGGTGTTTTTTTCAAGGTATCGTTATTTTTATTAGAAATGCCATATGCATATGTTGCAGCAGCTTTGCTCAATTCATGCATTTGTGTTGGCATTTTATATTCATCATAGCCAGTTATATCTATATAATAATAATCACCAAAATATTTAAATTTAGAACTTGTAATTTTAACTAAACTTGTATCAATAGCAATACCACGTTGATGATTAGATAAACCCTGTGCAATAAACCAACTTTCAGACCAACCTAAAGAATTAATACCATTCTTTACTTCATTATCAGAATTAGCAAGTTCCCTTAAGCTACTAGCAACAGACATTTGCGTAGCATATGGTCTATAAGCTTCATATATTTTTAAACAATTACCTTCTTCTAAAGCAAGTTGTTGAGCTATGCAAATTTTCTTTGCTACACTATATAATACAGGCATTAGAAACTCTTCTTTGTTAAACCTATTATTCATAGTTTTAACATTATAAAGAGCCTTTCCAGTGATATTAGGAAGCTCCTTATTACTAGACCTAAATAAAGAAGAATAACTATTAGTATCATCATAAATAATAGAAGGAATTACATCAGGTAAATTAATCATACAATATTTATGCTCAAGCCATCCAGAAAAACTATTAGTTTCAATAAACCACCAGTCGCCCTGTTCTTTTACAATTCTAAAGCCATTTCCGAGGCGAAAAAGTACTAACTATTCCAGAAGTAGAACTAGGTTCAAGCATTAAATTCATTTCTATAGAAGCATACCCAGTAGAGCCCTGAACAGGAAGTTCTAAACCACCAATTTCAAAATATGATTGTAATTTTTTAGTTCTAACTAGTGAAAGACTAGAAACTCTAGTTGTTTTTATAGCAAAATTTTTAATACTTTTAGAGTTTAAATTTAAATAACTACTATTAATAGAAGAACTATCGTTTCTCAAATTATTCAAATCAATAACATTTATTAAATAATAAATTATAAAAATAAAAAATATTAAACAATATAAAACTAACAAAACCTTTTTTAAATTTAATTTTTTCATAAAATTCTCCATAAATTTATTTAAATAAATTATACAAACAAATAATAATAAAAGCAAGGACAATTAAAAAAATAAATATATTTGTCTTTGTGAATGTGACAATCTATTTTGTAACATTAATGAAATATACTTGTTACAGACTTGTTAAAGTGTTTATGATATACTTGAAATAGTATAAAACTATAATAACCAAAATTATTTTTTATAAATATTATATACAAGGGGAATAATATGAAAGAATTAGAAAATGAAACAGTACAAAATGCTCAAAAAAGGGGAAAACATGCTAAAGAAAACAATAAGGCAAAGCAAAAAGAAAAGCCAAATTTAGCAAATAGTGTAGAAAAAGAAGGAAAAAGTAAATTAAAAGGAAAAAGAAACAAAGAGAAAAATTCAAAAAAAGAAAATAAAAAGATAGAAAGAATTTTAACAATAATAATAGTAATTCTTGCATTATTTACATTTATATTAGATATTTATTACATATATACGAAATTAATTCCTAAATTTAAAGATATAACAATAGAAATAGGAAATGAAAAAGAACTAACAATAGAAAATTTTATTACAAAAGAAAAATATTTAGAAGATAGCAAAGTAATAACAGATTTAAGCCAAATAGACTTAAACAAAGTTCGGAGAATACGATATTAATCTAATGTACAAACAAAAAGAAAGAACAGTAAAGCTACATTTAGTAGATACAACAGCACCTCAAGTTAAATTTCAAGATATAACAAGATATATAAGTTATGAAATAAATGGAGAAGACTTTATAATAGAAAAGTCAGATTTATCACAAATGAATGTTGAAGTAGCAAATATACCAGAGATAACAGAATTTGGAAATTACACAGTTACAGTAATAGTTAAAGATGAATATGGAAATGAAACAAAAAAAGAATGTACATTAACAATAGACTGGCTAAACTATAATATTACATTAGAATTAGGAAAGACTTTAACAAAAGAGGATATATTAATGCGCCCAGAAGAAGATGCTAAATTAGTATCTAAAGCAGAATTAGAAAAAATAAATAAATCACCAGTTGGTGATTATACAATGACTTTAACAAATAATGGAAAAGAATATATAATAAATATAAAAATACAAGATACGTTGCCACCAGAGTTAGAACTAAAAGATGTGAGCATATATGATGATGAAAAAGTAGATAAATCAAAATTTATAGTATCAGCAAAAGATGCATCAGGGAAAGTAGAAACTACATTATTAACTGATATTAATTATAAAAATATAGGAACACAAGTAGTAACAATAGAAGCAAAAGATGAAGCACGGAAATAAAGTAGAGAAACAAGCTAATTTGACAATAAAGAAAGATACAGAAGGCCCAGTATTTTCAGGTTTAAGAGAAATGACAGTAGCCAAAAACTCAAATGCAAATTATAAAAGTGGAGTAAAAGCAGTAGATAAAAAAGAAGGAAATTGTGAATTTACTGTAGATACAAGCAAAGTAAATATAGGAGTAGCAGGAACGTATTATGCAACATATACTTCAAAAGACAGCAAAGGAAATACAACAACAGCCAAAAGAAAAATAACAGTAAAACATAATGAGGAAGACACAAATAATAAATTTAATGAATTTTATAATAAGTATTTAGCAGGAAAAGATGCTTATGGTATAGTGTCTACCATAAGAAGTGAAATATCGTATAACAGTAGCTGGGGAGATGATGACCCAGTATGGTATGGACTAACAAATAAGAAAGGAAACTGCTATGTACATGTATTACTAGTACAAAAAGCATTAAACAAAGCAGGAATAACAAACCAAGTAGTAAAAACAATAGATGGAACACATTATTGGAACCTAATAAAAGTAGGGGGAGTATGGAGGCATTATGATTCAACACCAGGAAACCACCTAATAGGACCAGCAACAGATGACGAAAAATTTGCAAGTAGTTCTATGAAAGGAAGAGACTGGAACAGAAGTGCATACCCAGAAGCGAAATAATGAATAGTGAATAATGAATAATTTTATTGTGGGGGGCGGACTCATGGGCGCCCCGCTCTTTGAAGAAATTACCTGAAAGAATAACAAATTATATATAAAACAAAATAAAGGAGAAAAATATGCTAATAAATATACTCTTACTAATATTAAGCATAGGCATATATGCGAGCTTTGGAATATCAAATTTAATATATATATTATTTAGCGTGGTTACAACATATGTAGCAGCAAGGATGATAGATGGGAAAAGGGCAGACACAAGGCCTGCCTCTACAACAGAAAATAAGAATTCTAGAAATAGTGGAAAATGGATACTTATATTAACAATAACTATAAATGCAGGAATATTAATAGCGATAAAAATATTACTATTTGGACAAGCAAAATACAATCTACTTAGCACGGCCAACATAATAGCACCAATTGGAATATCATACTACACTTTGCAAGTAATTTCATATATAGTAGATGTATATAAAGGAAAAATAGAAGCGGAAAAAAACTTCTTTAAGTATTTACTATATGTAATGTACTTCCCATACTTATTTATAGGCCCAATAACAAGATATGAGTACATGAAAGAAGAACTTTTCAAAAAGAAAAAAATAAAGGTACAAAATATATATAATGGAACAATTAGAATACTATGGGGGTTAACTAAAAAGTTTGTAATAGCAGGTAGAGTAGGAATATTAATAGGAACAATAGCAAGTGATGTAAGTTTTTATAAAGGAGCATATGCACTTCTTGCAATGTTATTATATTCAGTACAATTATATGCAGATTTCAGTGGAGGAATAGATATAGTAATAGGAGGGTCAAAAATGTTAGGGATAAATTTAAAAGAAAACTTCGACTCACCATACTTATCACAAAGCATAAAGGAATTTTGGAGAAGATGGCATATAGCCCTAAGTAGTTGGCTTAAAGATTATATATACATACCACTTGGAGGAAATAGATGTAGTAAAATAAGAAATAAAATAAATGTAATAATAACATTTGTAATATCAGGTTTTTGGCATGGAATGAACTACTTACTATGGGGACTGATACATGGTTTATTAGTAGTATATGGAAAAATACTAAAAACAAAATGGAAGATAGTAAATATAATAATAACCTTTTTACTAGTATCAATACTATGGTCATTTTTTATATGGCCAGACACACTAACGTCAATTCAGATGATAGGAAGTATATTTACTAATTTTAATTATGCAGAAATGTTTAGTAATTTCCTAAACTTAGGTTTAAACTTAGCAAATATAATAGTGCTAATAATTTCAGTAATAGCATTAATAATATTTGATATCAAAAAAGAAAAAATAATAACAAAAATAAAAAACTATAAACTAGAGGGAAAACTAGCGATAATAGGAACTTTAGCACTAATAGTGTTAATATTTGGAATATATGGAATAGGATTCAATGTAAGTGAATTTATATATAGCAAATTTTAGCGTAACTTAACGTCGTATAAAACAAACCACCTTCTGCATTTATATATTAAAATAAAAATTGAGCCCTCCAAGCCAAGTGGTATTCCCCGACTCAAAGGCTATCGGGATTTTAATATATATAAATACATATTTTAAATTTATAAAAAATATTAAAATTGTTCAATGGGCGTAATTTGGTATTCCACTTTGGTATTACTAATCGATTAAGCCTCTACATATATAATAATTAAACAATAAGGAGAAAAAATAGTGAAATATTTAAAACCAATAATAGTAATTATAATATTCATATTAATATTTATATTTCTAAACAAACTACTTTCCCCCAAATACATGACTGACCTAGTAGAAGGAAATATGACATACGAATATTACAATGAAGAAAAAAATCACGAAGTAATATTTATAGGTGACTGTGAAGTATATGCCAACTTTTCACCAATGGTATTATACGAAGAAGAAGGAATAACCTCATATATAAGAGGAAACTCACAACAACTAATATGGCAAAGCTACTACATGCTAAAAGAAACATTAAAATATGAAACACCAAGAGTAGTAGTATTTAATGTAAATTCAATGAGATATAGTCAACCAGTAAGTGAAGCATATAACAGATTAGCAATAGATAAAATGAAATGGTCAAAAGAAAAAATAGATATAATAAAAGCATCAATGACAGAAGAAGAAAATTTTTTTTCATATGTAATACCATTACTTAGATATCACTCAAGGTTTGACAAATTAACAAATGAAGATTTTGAGTATTTATTTAAAACAAAAAACAGTATGTATAATGGATTTCTAATAAATAAAAATGTAAAACCAGTAGAAAGTCTTCCAACAAAAAGAAGACTATCAAGTTATAAATTTGAGGAAAATTGTTATGACTATTTAAATAAAATAACTAAATTATGTAAAGAAAATAACATTGAATTAGTACTAATAAAAGCACCAAGTGTATATCCATATTGGTATGATGAATATCAAGAACAAATACAAAAATACGCAAAAGAAAATAATTTAGATTATTACAACTTTAAAGAAAAGGTAGAAGAAATAGGAATAGATTATAATATAGATACTTATGATGGTGGTTTACACTTAAATCTAAATGGAGCAACAAAACTATCAAAGTATTTCTCAAAAATACTTAAAGAAAAGTATAGACTAACAGATTATAGAGAAGATGAACAAATAAGTAAAATATATAATGAAAAATTAGAAAGATATAATGAAGCAATAAAATAGATATGGTCTTAGAATAATGTTTTGATAATGTAGGGTGCGAGCTTTATGTCCGTCCGTTCTTCGGAGAATTTATTATTTAATAATATTGTATAAGAGGGGAACACAATGCCTACCTCTACAACATAAAAATAATATTAATTACAAATATAAAATGGGATAATAATTTATAAAACTACTAGATAGGTCTTGCATCTATAAAAAAACAATGATATAAATATAAAAAAGCAAAAGAAAGGATGAAAAAATATGAACAAAAAAGCAATAGGTGTAATTGTAGCAATAATAGTAATTGTAATAGTAGGAGTTAGCGTATATATGCTAACAAAAGGAAATTCAGCAGATGAACCAAAAAAAGAAAAAAATGAAACCCAAGAAGTTTATGCATTAAAAGTAAATAACAAAGAGATAAAATTAGGAGAAGTATTTTCAAGGGAAAAATGTGGACAAGAACTACAATATTCAGAAGTAGCAAGTTGTGCTTTTGATGGACTAGATAAAACTTACACATATGAAAATTATGAAATAAAAACAGGTAGCCAAGACAAAATAACATCAATATATTTTATAGATGAAGGAATATCAACTACGGAAGGAGTAAAAATAACAGATACATACGACAAAATGGTACAAGTATATTCAAATAATTTTAAAAATGAAGATAATAAATACATATATGAAAAAGGAAATACGTCAATAGAATTTATGGTAGAGAATGATGTAATAACAGGAATAGAGTATATATATAATAACTAAAGGAAAGACATGGAAAGAATTGGGACGGGGGGTGAATTGGTGGTTGGGGGTGGTGGGGGGGGGGGGGGGGGGGGGGGGGGGGGGGGGGGGGGTGTGGGGGGTGGTGGGGGGGGGGGGGGGAATAAGTGGGGGGGGGGGGGGGGGGGGGGGGGGGGGGGGGGGGGGGGGGGGGGGG
>CAOJVB010000050.1 GCA_948444845.1 uncultured Clostridiaceae bacterium
ATTTAGAGGTCAAAATTAGTGATAGAGTAGGAATTTGAAATATAATTCCTATTTTAATCTAAAAATTGATTATAAGTAATTTAAAAAGTATATGATTTTAATATTATAATCATCTCGAGAAATTACAATAAGTAGGCAGAGATAAGAAAAATCAAAATCTGAAACTATTGACAAATAGAATAAAAATAGCGTATAATGAATATAATAAGACAGAATAACTTATTTACAGTTATGATAAAAGCGGTTTTACCATTCCAGTCAAAAATGGACATATAAAGTGGTTTTACTATTCCAGTCAAAAATAGGCATATAAAGAAGGTTTTACCATTCCAGAAAAAAATGGATGTAAAAGAGGTGGTAGAGGAAACTTTACCACCTAAATTTATATATATGGAGCGAAAAATGAAAGAAAATAAGTTAAAATGGTATATAGCAGATAAAGAATATGTAAATTATCTAAGGCAATTTGATGAAAAGGTTGAAAACATTGATTATAATACAAAATTAAAACCATATATAGGAATATTAATAACTATAAATGAGTTTAACTATTCATACCAGAAATAGGTAAATTAATATTAAAGGAAGGTATGAAAAATAATGGATTACACATTCAATTAAATGCTGGATAATATTCAATTCATTCAGAAAGAACGGCAGAGTAGGAGAGAGGGGCAGTTTTGAAAAATTAGAAACTTTAAATAAGTGATAAAGTAATAAAATGAATTTCAAAACTAATCTTATAAATTCTACAAAAAATCTATATAATAATTTTTACAAAACAAAATCATAAAAATTAAAATATAAAATTAGTATAAAAAATTTATTAAATTATAATTTTTAAATTTACGAACAAAATTTTTAGACATTCATAATTAATATTTTATAAATAAATTTTGTTTATAATTTATAAATTACTAATTTAAAATTCCATTATACTAACTATATAAAATATTTTAATTATTAGACGCATTAAAATCCTTTTTAAGACATTTTAATATTAAAGTTAACAAGTTAATCGTCTATAATTTGCTGCTAAAAATGACAATTACATATAATATTACTAAAGATTTGTGAAAATGTTGATTTTGATAGACATTCAAAAAAATTCTAAAAAGTGCCAAAAATCCGACGCACGAGAATCGATTTTAAGCCGTTTTTAAAAATTAGACATATAGTTTGTTGTCTGTAAAAATGGTGTAATTATTGAAATATAAGGATTTTGCAAATTTTAGAAAAAATTATTAAAAATACTTATGAAAAATTATATAAGTAATAATATAAATATATGATAATAATAAAACCCGGTATAACTAAAAATAAATGAAGCTCCAGAATCGATTTTATAGTTTGTTGTTAAAAAATAAGCTTGAGAGTAGCTAATATAAAGGAATAGCAAGATTTACAAAGATAGGACCATATTGCATGGTTCTATTTTTGATTCTATGCTCTATTGCGCAAAACTTTGATTTTGTGCAATGTTATATTTTCATTTTTAAGTATATATTTTACCTCATATACTCCCTTTTGTTCATATTTTATAACGGCCTTTATATCTTAAAATAAATAGCAAAATCATTAAACTAATCTAATAATATAATAAACTATAGCATATGTCAATACCATATTAAACCGATAAAAGAGATTTATGCAATCTCTTTTATTAGTACTATATTAAATTTCTATTAGTTTTTAAATCTTCTTAAAAATATATCCATCTTGTCTATAAATTCTCTATTGTTTCTTGTTCTAGTCATTTCATTTATTAATTGTTCTGTTACATCTTCTGTACTCATACTTGACATTGCTTTTCTTAGTGCAAATACTGTTTCTAGTTCTTTTGAATCTAGTAACTTTTCTTCTCTTCTTGTTCCTGATTTGTTGATGTCTATTGCTGGGAATATTCGTTTTTCTGAAAGTGCTCTGTTTAGGTGTACTTCCATGTTTCCTGTTCCTTTGAATTCTTCAAATATAACATCGTCCATTCTACTTCCTGTTTCTATTAATGATGTTGCAAGTATTGTAAGACTTCCCCCATTTTCTATGTTTCTTGCTGCTCCAAAGAATTTTTTTGGTTTATGTAGTGAGGCGGGGTCTATACCTCCTGATAACGTTCTTCCTGATGATGGTACTACTAGGTTGTATGCACGTGCTAGCCTTGTTATACTATCTAATAATATAACTACATCTTTTTTATGCTCTACTAATCTTTTGGCCCTTTCTAATACCATTTCTGCAACTTTTACATGGTTTTCTGGTAATTCATCAAATGTTGAGTATATAACTTCTCCTTTTATTGAACGCTTCATGTCTGTTACTTCTTCTGGACGTTCATCTATTAAAAGAACTATTAATTCAACTTCTGGGTTGTTTGTACTTATACTATTTGCTATTTTTTTAAGTAATGTTGTTTTACCAACTTTTGGAGGTGCAACTATTTGACCTCTTCCACCTTTTCCTATTGGTGACATTAAGTCTATTATTCTCATAGAATATTCATTTTGTGCTGTTTCTAAGCGAATTCTTTCTTCAGGGTATATTGGTGTTAGGTCATCAAATTTAATACGTCTATATGCCTTTTCTGGTGCTTCACCATTTACTTCTCCTACAAATATTAGTGCTGGGAATTTTTCTCCTTCTTTTGGAAGTCTTGCAATTCCTTTTATTTTGTCTCCTTTATCTAGTCTAAATCTTCTTATTTGTACTGGTGAAACATATATATCCCTTGGTGTTGATAAATAATTTTCTCCTCTTAAAAAACCATATCCATCAGGTAAAATTTCTAAAACTCCTTGTACTATTCTATCATCTTCACTTGTTAGCTTATAGCCTTCTCCTGCTTCTAAAACAGGCTCGTTGTCTGTTTCTTCTGTTCTTAAATGTGGATAGAAGTTTCTTTTTGTTTCTGTTTGTGTAGTAGTAGTAGTAGTAGTTGTTGTTGTTTCTTCCTCTTTTTTAGTTTCGTTTGAAGAAAGCATTTCTATTAGTTCTTCTTTTTTTAATTTTGATACATTTTTTATTCCTTGTTCTTTTGCTATTTGGCGCAACTCAACAAGTGTACTAGCCTCTAAATTCATATATTTAGCCCCCTTATTTTTATTTGTTAATTACTTATATTATTATTTTTTTAATGTTTTTTATTGGGTTTATTTAAGAAATTAACCTCTTTGATTTAACTAATACTATTATAGCACATAAAGAAAAAAATGTAAATAACTATTTACATTTTTTGGTATTTTCATTTATTTTCCTATGTCAATATATACCTTTTCATTTGGTAGATACATATCTAGTCTCTCTCTTGCTATTTTTTCTATGTATTCTGGAGAGTTTACGTTTTCTTTTATATTGTTTAATGATTCTTTTGTTTCTTTTTCTTTATCTATTTGCGCTTGATATACTTTTATTTCAGAGTTATAAGAATTTAACATTTTTTGTTGTGAAATAAAAATGTTTATTATATAAGCTACTGCTATAAATATTAATATTTTTTTATAATGTTTCTTTATTATTTTCATATGTATATTTACACTCTCCAACTTTTTTAATTATTTTTATACCCTATATTATAATTTTCTACATTTTTCTTTAAAATCCTTCTTTCCCTAGTTGTTTTTTACATTTTTTCATATCCTTTTTATTTTTTAAACATTTTTCTACATTTTTTTGAAAAATGTTATTTATATTTATTACTATGAATGAAAAAGGCTTTAATATTTTACTTAATATAGTACATATTAATTTTATAGGATATAATAATATTTTTTTGATAAAATTAATAATATTAACATTTATTTTTATGAAATATTTACTTATTGTTAATATATAAATAACTACTCCCATTATTATTCCTATAATCACATAATTTCTTATTTGTCCATTATTGAATTTAAATAAAAGAAATAAGAAAAATATACCAGTGCAAATCCAAAATATTGTGTCCTCTATATATGTAATTATATCTGGTGTTTTAAATGTTCTTCTTAATATTCTAAAAATATCAAAAAATATACCAATAGCAACTCCACTAATGGTAAAAATTAATAAAGAATATAATTGCATTGCTATTGTATTATCCAAATTCATCACCTTCTACTTAAAAATTTTACCTAATATACTTGATTGCTTTTTATCTAAGTCATTTTCACTGTATGCTAAATTGTATATTTCGCCTTCAACTACTACTTCCGAAGTATCTAAGCTTAATTTATTTATTCTTAAATTATCACCTTTTACAGTAAGTAATCCGAAGCTCTGTTTCTACAATTACTACTTGATCATCAAAACTAAGAACATCAAGTACTCCAGATATACTAAGTTTTTCTCTATTTTCTAATACCAAATTTTGTATTATATTAGTATTCATCATTTTTCTATCTTCTATAGGCATATGCCCTACCTCCTTAAAACTAATTGTATTAATAAATATATATTCAGGTCTTGTCTATTTTAGAACTGTAATTTAGAAATTGATAACCAAAAACACATATAAACCAATTGGCTTATATGTGTTTTCTAGTGTTCTATACTTTTTTATTATTTCTAATTTCCAAAGTCAAAATATTTGTATGTTTTTGTCATTTTGTATTTACACCTATTTGAACTTAGTTTTTTCATCTTCAAATATATCCTTATTTATTTAATACTATTGTAATTATAATTACTACCCATACAAATATAAATAGTCCTGCCTTTATTAATAGCCTTCTTAGTTGATACTTTTGTGCTTTTGCCATGTTATTACTTTTTACTTGTTTGATTTCAAAAATATCTAAAAACCTTTGAATGTCTTTTTTATTTAAAAATAGTGTTGGCAATTGGATATTGCTAATATTGTTGTTTGACGCTTTATATAATATCATTAGAGAAAAATCATTTATTTTTTTTAAGAATATTCTACTCTGTTTTTTCTCAATATAAATATTTTTTAAATTTGAATAGTCTATTTGTAACTTCTGGTTATTTTGTTTCACTATCATTTTATTATTTTTACAAATAATTGTAAATGTATTAAAGTATATAGTACAAAGCACTATTATTATTAACATTAGAAAGGTAGTTATTAGTGCCTTTATATTAGAATAAAAGGATATAATTAGTAATACTGAAATTATTAATAAAGTTATATATATAAATTTTGAGTATTCATTTATAAAGTTTTTTAATTTTGCTTTTAATATTATATCTTTTTTTACAGCTTCTATTTCTCTTGACTTTCTACATTTGTTTTTTTCATATATTTCATTCCATTTCATTTTCTAATCCTCTTTATTTTGTTTATTCCATTTTAAATAGCTATTTATAAATTCGTTCAAATCTCCATCTATTACTCCTTGTACATTTCCTACTTCATAGTTTGTTCTATGGTCTTTTACCATAGTATATGGGCAAAATACATATGAGCGTATTTGGCTTCCCCATGCTATATCCATTTGGTTTCCTTTTAAGTCTTCTATTTTATCTTTATGCTCTTTTTCTTTCATATCTAATAGTTTAGACTTTAACATTTTCATTGCGGTTTCTCTATTTTGTATTTGTGAACGTTCAGATTGGCAAGATACTACTGTGTTTGTTGGTATATGTGTTATTCTTACTGCTGATGATGTTTTATTTACATGTTGCCCACCTGCTCCGTGAGGCTCTATATGTATCTATTCTTAAATCATCTGGGTTTATCTCTATTTCTACATCTTCTGTTATTTCTGGCAATACTTCAAGTGAAGCAAATGATGTATGCCTTCTTCCTCCACTATCAAATGGTGAAATTCTAACTAACCTATGTACTCCCATTTCTCCTTTTAAATAACCATAAGCATATGGACCAGATATTAGTGCAGTAACACTTTTTATACCTGCCTCTTCCCCATCTAAGTAATCAAGTTCTTTTACTTCATATCCATTTGAAGAAGCCCACCTAGTATACATTCTATATAACATTTGCACCCAGTCACAACTTTCTGTTCCTCCTGCTCCTGGGTGAAGAGTTATTATTGCATTATTATTATCATATTTTGCTGATAATAATGTATTAATTTCTAGTTTTTCTATATCCTTTTCTAACTTATTTATGGATATACCTAATTCATCTTGTAGGGGCGAGCATTGCTCATCTGTTTCTAATTTTAACAATTCTATTAATTCAATAGCATCTTTAAGCTCATTACTTACTCTTTTATATTCTTCTGTTTTAGATTTTAAATTGCTTATTTGCTTTAATACAAAAGATGAATTTTTATTATCATTCCAAAATTCTGCATTTGTTGTTTTACTTTCTAGCTCTAATAATTCATTTTGTAATTTAACAATGTCAAAGTGACTCACCTATTTCTTTTAATTTTAATTGTAATATATTTAGCTTCTTATAGTTTTCTTCTAAATCCAACATTTTTATCACTCTCCTTTTGTAAGCATTATTATATACTAGTTATATATATAAAATCTATATATTTCTAAAATTTTCTATTAATTACGCCACTATTTTTCAGTTCTATTTTGTTTCCTTTGTATTCTACAAAAAAAAGTGGTAAAATTATGTTTTAAAAAGCGGATAATTAAACAAATATCCGCTTTTAGTAATCATATGCTATTTTCCACAACAATTTTTATATTTTTTCCCTGAACCACAAATGCATGGGTCATTTCTTCCTACTTTTGGATCTTTATTTACTATTGGTGAATTATCTTTTTTAGGTGTTGTTCCATCTAAAGATTTTATTGCTGTATCTTCTAAGCTTGCACTTGTAATATGTACAGAGTCTTGTCTTTGAGCTATTCCTGTTTCTCTTTTTCTTGCATTTAGTAAGAACCTTACAACATCTACTTTTATGTTTGCTACCATTTCGTCAAACATATCGAAACCTTCTATTCTGTATTGTACTACTGGGTCTTTTTGCCCATATGCACGAAGTCCTATTCCGTTTTTTAATTCATCCATTGCGTCTATGTGGTTCATCCATTTTTGGTCTACTATTTTTAGCATTATAACTCTTTCTAGTTCTCTTAAATCTTCTGAACCGAATTCTGCTTCTTTTTGCTCGTATATTTCGTGAATTTTGTCTTTTAATTCATTTAGTGTATCATTTACATTTAGTTTTTCTTCTTTTAATGAATGTAGTTTTTCTATTCCAAATGTTGTTTGTATATCTTGCATAAAGGCTTCTTTGTTTACTGTTTCTTCTGATAGATATGTATTTGTTAGTTCTTCTGCAACTGAATCCATCATTTTTTGTATTTGCTCTTTTAGGTTTTCTCCATCTAGTACTTCTCTTCTTTGTTTGTATATAATTTCTCTTTGAGTGTTCATTACATCATCATAGTTAAGTACATTTTTTCTGATACTGAAGTTTCTATCTTCTACTCTTCTTTGTGCTGATTCTACTGATTTTGAAATCATTTTTGATTCTATTGGCATGTTTTCATCTGCACCTAGCATATTGTATACTGTTGTTATTTTGTCTCCACCAAATATTTTCATTAGATCATCATCTAAACCTATGTAAAATCTTGATTCTCCTGGGTCTCCTTGACGTCCACTACGTCCACGTAGCTGGTTGTCAATTCTTCTTGATTCGTGTCTTTCTGTACCAATTATTTTTAGACCACCTGCTTCTAATACTTTTTGTTTTTCATCTTTTATTTGTTCATTATATTTTTCTTCTAGCTCTTTAAATTTCTTTCTTGCTCCTAATATCTCTTCATTATCTGTTTCGTTAAAGGCTGTTGCTTGGTCTATTAGTTCTTCTGAATATTTTAGTTTCCTCATTTCTTGTTTTGCTAAATATTCGCTGTTTCCACCTAGCATAATATCGGTACCACGTCCTGCCATGTTTGTTGCAATTGTTACTGCCCCAAACTTACCTGCTTGTGCAATTATTTCTGCTTCTTTTTCGTGGAACTTAGCATTTAATACTTCATGTTTAATTCCTTCTCTTTTAAGCATACTACTTAATTTTTCAGATTTTTCTATTGATACTGTACCAACTAATACTGGCTGACCTTTTTCATGGCTCTTTTTAATTTCTTCTATCACTGCTCTAAATTTAGCGTTTTCATTTTTGTATATTATGTCGTGGTTATCTATACGTACCATTTCTTTGTTTGTTGGTATTTCTATAACATCTAAATGGTAAATTTCTTGGAATTCTGGTTCTTCTGTCATAGCTGTACCTGTCATTCCTGATAATTTGTCATACATTCTAAAGTAGTTTTGGAATGTGATTGTAGCTAATGTTTTTGATTCATCTGCTATTTTTACATTTTCTTTTGCTTCTATTGCTTGGTGAAGTCCATTATTGTATCTTCTTCCATACATAATACGTCCTGTGAATTCGTCTACTATTAGAACTTCTCCATCTTTTACTATGTAGTCTATATCTTTTTTCATAATACCATGTGCACGTAATGCTTGGTTTACGTTATGTACTAATTCTGAGTTTTCTATATCGTTAAAGTTTTCTAAGTGGAATTCTTCTTCAGCTTTTTTAATTCCTTTTTGTGTAAGTGATGCTGATTTTGCTTTTAAGTCTACTATGTAGTCATATTTTTCGTTATCTTCTGCTTGTTCAAAGTCTTTAACATCTTCTTCTACTATAACTTTTGCTTTTAATCTTTTTACGAAGTTATCTGCTTTTTTGTATAGGTCTGAAGATTTATTTGCTCTACCTGAAATGATAAGTGGTGTACGTGCTTCATCTATTAAAATACTATCTATCTCATCTACTATTGCATAGTGTAGCTTTCTTTGTACTAATTGGTTTTTGTATATAACCATATTGTCTCTTAGGTAGTCAAAACCATATTCGTTATTTGTTCCATATGTTATGTCACAATTATAAGCTTGTTGTTTTTCTGTTGGATTCATTCCAGCAACTACAAGGCCTACTGTTAAACCTAAAAAGCGGTATAGTTTTCCCATCCATTCACTATCACGTTTTGCTAAGTAGTCGTTTACTGTAACTACGTGAACACCTTCTCCTGTAAGTGCATTTAAGTATACTGGAAGTGTTGCTACTAAAGTTTTTCCTTCTCCTGTTTTCATTTCGGCAATTCTACCTTGGTGAAGTATAATACCACCTATTAATTGTACATCAAAGTGGCGCATTCCAAGTACCCTTTTAGAAGCTTCTCTAACTACTGCAAAAGCTTCTGGTAATATATCGTCTAGGCTTTCGCCTTTGGCAAGTCTTTCTTTAAATTCGTTTGTTTTGTTTTTTAGCTCTGCATCTGTTAATTTAGAAATATCTCCTTCTAAATCATTTATTTTAGCCACTATTGGCATTACTCTTTTTACTTCTTTTTCACTATATGTTTTAAATAGTCCCATGTTTCTCTTCCTTTCTATTCTTTAGCATTTTTTAACAATTTAAACTATATCACTCTTTATGGTAAAATGCAAGAAAAACAAGCAATATTTTATTACTTGTTTTTCCTGTATTACTTATTGATTTTTTTTCATTTTAATAATATTTACTGGTAAGGTATATTGACCACGTCATTGATAATGCCAGACTAATTATAAGAAAAATTTGAATTGCAATATTATTTCCTATTGATATAAACAATAATGCCGAAATAGATAATATAACAAAAAGAACCTTTAATATAGTTAATGGCATTTTTAACATTCTATTATTTGTTTCAATCTCCAAATTAATGAAATAAAATGCCATTGCAATTAAAAATGCTATACTTCCACATCCCAAAATAGATCTTGCGAGTATTTCTATAATACTGCTCGATGATAAATAAAATTGGATAATAAATGAAATAGCAGAATATGTAATTACAGCAATGGTTGTTAACAATGTCCTTCTTAATGATTTTTTCATATTCTTACCTTCTTTCTTATAGACAAAGTTAATAGTTACTAGCTAGGAAATTCCCTAGATATAAAAGGATTTTTATATAATTGATATTGCACATTATATCATTTTTAGATACATTATGCAATACAATTTTTAAAATTCGATTTATTAAATTCTTACATTTTGTTCTTTTAAAGAATCTATTTTCTTTATTGTATAATAAGAAACATAGAATGGTATTGTCATTTGAGCTAGTGCCATGGTTATACTAAATAAAATGTTTCCATTTGTTATCTTATATAATAATCTAATTGGTAAAACAGAAAAATTTTGTGATATAAACATTAAGTTACTTCCGAAAGATATTATTTATTATAAAGGCTATAATGCAAAGTACTCCCACTAAACTTGCAAAGTATTTTATATCTTGTTTTTCTAATTCTATATACCTCACCTTATTTACCAATATTCCTAAATACACCATTATTCCATGGTATAAAAAACTATGGATACTTAAAATGTGAAAGGCAGGATATGTTGGTAATGAAGTTGATGGATATAGTATAAATACTATTCCCCCTATTGCTGAACCAACCATTAAAAATACATCTCCTGCCCTTTTAACTTTACCTTTTCCAAATGAACTAAGTACCCCCGAATATATTAACATACTACAATAATATAGTGGTAAATATGAGTTAACTTCATATAATGAATTTAGTGATATGCTATAAATTATTTTAATAATTTCTAATATACATATAACTATTGTTACTTTCTTTATTATTTGATATATTTCTTCTTTACTTTTTTTTATGGTATGTTTTAGTGCTACATAAATACCTACAATTGTTATACCAATCAAAGCGAAATGTCCTTTTGTAAATATGCCACAAGGTGCATATTTTCCTAAAATTAAAAACATCTTTTTTCTCTTCTTTCTCATTTATATTACTTCCTATAATATACTATTTTTTAATTTAATATACAAGTATATTTATAAATTTTAGTACATATATATTAATAAATAGTTACAATACGTAACCTTAAAATTTTTGAAAATTATTTTAACATGTAGGGGCGATTATTAATCGCCAGCTCTTCGAAGCATTTTCTGAGAAAATCTATTATATTTAATTATTATTTATATTTTTCAGATATTACTCTGTAGTGCGGGCAATTGATAATTGCCCCTACGTATATATTGAAAGAGGGTATTTATATGTTTATATATAATATAAAATTAAGTGGTACTAAAATGTTTAAATTTATATTTATAATAATTATAGCTTTTGTAATTTTTCTGTGTGGTATTGTAGGATATAAACTTTATAAAGCTAGTGTCACAGTTAATGATAATATAAGTTGTAGCGGTATACCTAAGCTCACAAATAAAAACTATTCTTCAATTTTAAAAACTGTTCATGAAAATGTTGATACTTATGTTGGGCAAAAAATAAAGTTTTCTGGTTTTGTATATAGAGTTTATGATTTGAATAAAGAACAATTTGTTTTAGGTAGAAATATGATTATTTCATCAGATTTTCAAACAGTTGTAGTCGGCTTTTTATGTCATTATAAAGAAGCGGAGACTTTAAGAGATAATGTATGGGTTGAAATTGAAGGTACTATTACAAAAGGAACTTACCATGGTGATATGCCAATTCTTGAGATAAATTCTTTAAAACAAATAGAAAAGCCTAATGATGAATATGTATATCCTCCTGATGAAGATTATATTCCTACTTCTGTGATCTTTTAGATACTTATTATTGGCATATTTTTATATAGAAGGGCACAGTGATGTCATTTCTAATAGGTATTCCCACAAACGGTTCCCCTACATTTAAAATAGATTTTTCTTATTTAACGAGAAAAGCAAAGGAATTGATAATTATATCAAACCCTTTGCTTTTTGCTTAAAGAATTTTCTTACTTGAGTGTAATAACAAAACTTTTATCTTCATCATATACTCCTGAAACTTCTGAATAGCTTTCTGATAAAAAGTACATAATTGCCATAAGTGAATAATCTTTCTTTTGCCAATGCATTATTTTTCTCCGTGCTTCAGCTAATTTTTCTTCTGATAATGTTTCACTTTTAACTATTGTTTTTTCACTCATATGTCATCCTCCTAAAATTTAATTATTGTTTAAATATTGTAACATATTATTTTATAAATTGCAAGCTATTCTCTTTCAAAAATATGAATAACTTATGATATGATCACCCTATAAAATTAATTTATGAAAAGTTCACC